>CABUVC010000022.1 GCA_902494855.1 uncultured Collinsella sp. | reverse complement strand
GAGCCAAAATCGAACGTCGAAGGGCTCTTGTGACCGCCATCAGAGAACAGAAGCAATCTCAAAAGCAAATCATACGTGCGTTGGGAAGGATACCGAATGCCGACTGAGCAGCAACAAGCTTTCTCAAAAGTACTTGACCTGGTCGAGGAAGCAGGATGCATAGAGCACGTTGTCCTCATCGGGTCTTGGGCGGAATTTGCCTACAGAGAAGCCGATGTACTTCCAGGCTTTTGCCCAAATATCAAAACAATGGATGTCGACTTCCTCGTTCGAAACCTGCGACGCCCCAGTCCGGCGGCGCGCCTGACCGCCCTTGCAAAAGAACGAGGTTTCTTTGTCGAATCCGATCGCATGACCGGAACAACAAAGTTGCTAGATATTACCGGCCTTGAAGTTGAATTTCTCATCAGAAAAATGGGTGAGGGAAAAGAGCCTGCTCTCAAGACGAACATCGGGGTGACGGCCCAAGCTCTATGGCACATGGACGTCATTCTGAAAAACACCATCGACGTGCGCTGTCTGAACCACATTGTGACCGTTCCGACCCCTGAGGCTTATGCGATCCACAAGATGACAATCAACGGCGAACGCGGCAAAAAGGCCGAAAAGGACGCCCATGCCGTAGAAAACATGCTTCCGCTGTTAGACGAGGAAAAGTTCGCCATAGTATTCAGCTCGTTACCTAAAAAAGAGAAAGCAAGGGTCCGTGCGTTTGCAGAAACCCATGGCGTTGCAGAGCATATCTTGGGAATCGCCTAGGACGTTGGCGGGCAACATGTTGGGCAGGGTGTCTTGCCTCGCTTGAGTGCAGCCGCTAATGGTACGCTTGTTTTAATGGCGTTTTGAGGAAGGCTTTTGCACCCCGTAGAACGGTGGTAAATCTTGCCGTTCTTAGTGACGATTACCTTGATTTTTGAGGTATCCACACTGCGGGGCTCGATGGGCGCAGCCACCTCTTGACGAGCTGGCGCTGTTTTCCAAGGCTTGCCTCTCGAAAAACCAAAATCGCAGAATCGATTGATATAGCTGTCGAAACATCCATCGAACAGCAACCCCGTTGCCAGACCCGCCATGAATCCGCAGGCGATCGCGGCCTCTCCTCTTATTTGCATATATCCCTCCTTAATCAATCTTGAAGAAAAAGGCGGCGCGCGCCGCAGAGCCCATGCCCCTGCGGTGCGCGCCAAAAACAGCGCGCTTCCCTGTCCCTAACGGATCAGCTGGCGGCGCTTATCGGACAGGAATACGCCGGCGGCCACCAGGACCGTGCCGCCGATCACGAAGGTCTCACCCAGCAGCTCGGACGCATCGCCCGTGGCGGGCATCGCCGTCTGCCAAGTCGTGGCCTCGGTCTTTGCCTCCGCATGCTTGGCCTGGTACGTCACTTGCGTGACGGGCTGGGTCTGCTCGCCGTTTCCGCGGTCGGCGGCCTCTTGGCGAGCGATCTCGGCGTTAAGCTCGGCAATAGCCTGGTCGAGCTCGACCTTGGCGGCGGTGTAGTTGGCGAGCGCCTCCAAGTATGCCGGCGCCACGGCATCCGTCGCAGCCACGGCGTCATCGAGTTCGGCCTTGGCGGTCGCGGCACGCTCGGCGGCATCGTGGGCCGCAGCGATCTTGGCGTTAAGTACCTCGTCCGCATCGTCAGTGCTGCCGTTGACAATGGCTTCGGCAATATTGATTCTGCGCAGGCGGGCAACCGCGGCGGCAGAGGCGTCGCGCGCGACAGTCGCATCCACCACGGCATCGTCAGCCTCCACCACGTCATACTCGGCATCGCTCACGGCCATCGCCGCTGCATCGAGCGCGGCATCGGCAGTCGCTTTGTCCCCAGTGGCCTTGGCAAGTGCTGCGGCGGCATTCTTAAGCTGAGAGGCGCGGGCGGCAGCTGCATCAGATTTTGCCTGAGCCGTTGCCACGACGGCGTCGGCATCGCTTGCAGCCCGCTGCGCCATATCGAGCTCCACCTGAGTGGCAGCAGCATCGATGCCTGCCTGATCGGCATCGCCTTGGGTGGCAAGAAGTTCGGCCTCCGCCTCGCGCTGATTGGCACGCGCGCTTTCGAGTGCAGACGACGCCGCATCAAACGCACGCTGAGCAGCGGCGATATCGGCTGAGTACGCCGCTAGCTCATCCTGGGCCGCGGCAAGTGCATCCCGTTTGTCGCCAACACCGGCACGAGCGGCGTCCAGTGCGCGCTTGGCAGCAGCCACCTTGCCCTTGGCAATGTCGAGCTCGCCAGACTTGGCGGCCACGGCGTCCTGCGCTGCCGCAACAGCGGCGTTGGCAGCGCTCAAATCGGCGCGGGCATCGCTGACGGCACGCGCGGCGGCGTCAGCTGCAGCCTGCTTTTGCGCCACGGCAGCCTGGGCCTCCGAGGCCTTGGTTGCCGCGACATCAACGTTAGCGGCAGCGCGCTCAACCTGGGTTTGCTTTGCTGCAACGGCCTGCGATGCTGCACTCACCTTGCTGCCGGCATCGTCGGCAACGCCCTGCGCCACAGCAAGCTCCTTGCGTGCCGCATCCACGCCCTGCTCGGGATTTGCCAACGAGTCACACCACGCATTCAACGCAGCCTCATACTCTGCAACCGTCATCGGATTGAGGTTATACGGCTTATACCATTGACCAGAATATACAAATGTTTGCGCCTGTGTACTCCCGTACAGCGTCCCTCGCGTGCAAACGCCCATGCCCGTCACGGTGTAATCGGGGTTGATCACGTTGATGTAATGTCCGACCGAAGGGTTTGGTCCACCGTGCAGTGCGGCGTAGTTATCAATCTGGGAGCTATGCGCTGTATAGAAATCGTAAGCGGCCTTTCCCGTAAGGCCCGACGCGCCCAGCGAGGCGGCGGCAGCATCAAAGATGGCCTTCTCCTGATCGACCCACTGCTTAAACGGATTGCTTCCGTAGTTCCACGCCACATTCTCGCCCACGTTAAACTGCTGAGCGTGCGCGACCTTCGTATCGGAGAAGTTCGCGTCGGCGATGGCGGTCGCCATCATGGCATATGTCACCTTGAGCTCGCCTAGGCCAACGCTTGCGCGATACTCGTTGCACGCTTTGAGCCACACAACCGCCTGCTTCATATTGGTCAGGCTCGTCGCGTCGACTTCCTCGCCCACCTTGTTGTAGCCAGCGAGTTTGCAGTTGAGGATGATATCCGCCGCATCGTCGGCACCCACACTCTTAAAGAATGCGATGGCACCCTGGCGGTAGTTCTCCGCCGATGCATTCGCCGTTGCCTGAGCGGCATCGAGCTTTGCCTGGGCCTGAGCCACAGCCTGGTCGGCCTGCTGCTTTTGGGCCTTCGCCTGATCGAGCGCCTTGTCGGCAGCGTCTTTCTCGTCCTTGGCCGCCGAAAGCTTGGCCTGGGCATCGGCCAGCTCCGTGAGCGCACTGGCATGATCGGTCTTGGCCTGGTCAAGAGCGGCGTCGGCAGCGGTCTTGGCAGCAGCGGCGGCATCCAGCTTTGACTGGGCATCGGCAGCGGCCTGCTGCTGATCGGCAACTGCCTGCTGAGCAGTCTGAACCTCGCCCTCGGCGGCGGCAACGTCCTGCTCAGCGGCAGCAAGCTCGCTCTCGCACTTCGACTGCGCGGCCTTGGCGGCCGTCAGCGCTTCGGACGCAGCAGCCACCTTTGCCTTGGCGGCCTCGTACTCCGGGCCCGCGGCGCCCTGCTCGGCTCGATCCAGATCGGCCTTGGCCGCGTCATAGCTCGTCTGCGCGGCATCCACGTCCGCATCTGCCGCGGCCTTTGCCTGCTGAGCTGCCGAAAGCTTGCCCTGCGCGTCCTGCTGCTTGGCAGCGGCGGCAGTGGCAGCGTCTTGAGCATCCGAGAGCTTGGCCTGCGCATCAACGACCTGCTGCTTCGCCTGTTCCAGGTCACTCGCAGCCTGCCCTGCGGCAGCCTGGGCGGCAGCTACAGCCTCGGGCGTAGCATCGGATGCAGCAGCCTGTGCGGCCTCAAGCGCAGACTGGGCATCACGGGATGCCCTCTGGGCAGCAGTCAGGGCTTCATCCTTGTCCGCCAGCTCCTTCTTGGCAGCATCGAGCGCAGCCTGAGCGTCCTCAAACGCCTTGACATCCTGATCGGCCTTGTCCTGCGCAGCGCCCAGCTGCTTTTCCAGCTCGGCCGAAGCAGCGGAGGCCGCGCTATCGCTCGCACCGCGGGCCGCGTCATAGGCGCCCCGCGCCTGCTGCTGGTTGACGGCGGCAGCATCGTAGGGAGCGGCAGCCGCTTCCAGATCGGCCTTGGCGGTAGCAGCTTTAGCGCGCGCCGCATCAACTGCAGCCTGCAGGTCGGCGACCTTTTGCGCTGCAGACACGGCACCCGCGCCAGTACCGGCGGCCGCAGTACTCGTCAGCGGCGACATCACCGCAGCCGTTGCACCCGTGGCGCCAACGCCATCCGCATCCTGTGCCACCGCGACCAGGGGCGACAGCATCGAGCCGCCCGTCATGGCAATCGTCGCCGCAGCAACCGTCACCACGCGTCCAGCCGCCTTGGCCTTACCCAAAGCCTTGCCGTCCATGTCCTTGTTCATATTCTTGCTCATTGTCGATTCCTTCCCACGGTGAGCCGTTGTTTGACACAGATAGTCGATCCAACTTGCCCCATTAAAAAGAGGTGATAACGGGGTAATTAAATTGAGCGATTTGAATCGCGGCGAACCTGGCATTCGCAAAAGCCAAACTCATAGTTCCGCTCGCGCTCAATCTCATCCAAATACTCGAGATCTTCGCCACTTGGCGCCTCTTCACCTAGGCATACAGGCCAGTTCTCTGTGCGAGAACGGTCAGTACGGCCATAAATGGTCTCGAGATTAATGAAATCGATATTGCCGTTGTTAAAGGAGAAATTGCTGGTGCTCATGCTCAAGTCCCGTCCACATAAACTCAAATTGCTGTGCTTGGCCTCTTTTAGAGACCCCATCTCATACGCTATGACTGTAGTATATGCGCTCTGCTTGCATGTTGCAAGAACATTTTTATTTTTCTAGCGCTTATAGCTAATCTGTTTCCTCTGTTTCCTCACGAGCAAATACCAGGCTCCCCCGCCGCGCCCTCACGCGCGGCACATTCGTTGAGATACTTCACCGGAATCGGCCACCTGGAGGGAGCTCCGTGGCGCGAAAGCCCCACATTGACCAGCTGAACCAGCAGCTCGGACAGATCGTCGCCTTCGAGCACCTCAATCGAGCGCACATGAATCGCCGTCGCCAGGTCCTCCTTGGTGCCGTTGTTGACGCCCACAAAGTAGCAGGTCATCCCTGCACGTTCAAACGTTCCAATGCCGTAATAGGGCGAGTTGTAGCTTTCGAAAAACTCCTTCTTACGGCCCGCTTTGCCCGTAAGCTGGTAATCGCGCACCAAGGTCGCAAAGTTGTTAGAGAAGGTCGTCAAGCCCGTATCGCGCACGCGCGCGAGCATAGACTGTCCACCTGCCCGCACGTCAAAGATATAGGCATCCTTGTCGAGCTTGCCGTCGGCCGTCAACAGCTCAAGCTCTATCTCGTCCACGGGACCATCCTCGATGGAATGCGAGGTGTAGTCCATGGCCCCGTCAGCACCAATCGTTAGCGTTGCAAGGCGCGCATCCAGCTCAATCTTGTCTTCCTCTTTACGCGGAACATTGACCACGCCGCAGACCGTCACCGACTCAACGCCAAAAGAGCCAAGGTCAAACGCCTGCATCCGTCCGTCGACGACGTTCTGCTTTACCAGCAGCTCTTTGAGCATGGCTCCCAGGATTCCCTCCTGTGCGCCCCGTACCTTTGTATTCGGCATCGCCTTAACCAGCGGCTCGCACACATCCGGCGTCACATGCTGCTCCACCACGCCAGCGTGCAGAGCATAGCCATCGTCCTCGGCGACCTCGTTGGCTACCACAACGATATTCCACGCCAGCGGATCAACAGCCCTGCCGCCATACGACGCGCGCACGCCCCACGAGGAATCGTTGAGCCGATCGGCCAACTGGCGCGCTACCCTATCAAGCCCGTCACCCGCGAACGAAACCACAACCCGCCGCCCCAACGAACGCTCCGCAACCACATGGGCGTATCGGTCGCTTTTCAGAACCTCGTAGAAGCTCTTGCGCGGATACTCCCTGAGCGATATCTGGGCAAAATCGCTGTACCGACGCTCAAGAATCTGCAGCTCTCGGTACAGGATTCCCTTCTTGGTATAGGCGACCTTTTCCGCCTGGGCAGAAAACGTAAGGTCACGGCGTTTGGACGGCTTATCGCCCTTGGCACGGCGCAGGATATACTCATCGCTTTGTCCGTGAGCCAGCACCACCGTAGCCACAGGCGACAGCCTGTAACCCACCTGGCTGTTGATCTTCTCGAGTTCCAGCTTGTCGCCTGCCGCACGACCGATGAGCACCCGCCGCTTGGCAAACGTTCGGATCTTAAGTTCAAAGGTGCAGTCCTCGTTGATAACAGTCTCGACCGTCTCAATCTTGGCAGGGCCCGTTCCTGCTTCCTCAATGGCGTCGCGGCGGTCGCCCTTGGCACTAATGACATACAGGTGTCCCGTGTCATTGGGAATCTCGTCCTCGACCCCCTCAAACTGCGAGCAAGAGTTGAATAGCAGGCGCAACACGACGCAATCTTCCAGCTCGTCCCAATGAGTTTTAATCGGAACCATTTGCTCATGGGCGAGCGGGGCGTTAAGGTCGCCCGTCTGCGCGCCCGCCTTGACCATCAGAAAGACGCGGTTGTCCTCGAGCTGGGTGAGCGCCACGACCTTGCCCGTCTGGCACACATCGGCCATAAAGTCCGCCACGGCATGCTTGCCTGCATCGCCAACGTTGCACCAAAAGACCGAGTAGCGCTTCTCGGCAGCCGCGGCATCGAGCTGCAACACAAGCTCGGACACAGCGATGTCTCCCAGGCCACACGGCTGGTTATGCTTCGATTGCACGGCCGATCGCCTCCATCATCTCCAGACTGATTGCTCCATCAGCTGCCATATAGGGGAAGGAGTAAACCATTCCCACGTCATCGATTGGCTTTTGACGAAGCTCCAGCGCCGCCTCATCGGCCAAAACATTCACGATCAGCAGGCGCTTTGCCCCAACCTTTTGAGCCTTTGCCTTAAAGCACTCGGCATCCGTAGTCTCGCCGCCGCTGCGCCTGTAGGCCTCGTAGGTGCCGATGCGATAGTGCTTAAAATCGATCCACACCCCGGTCTTGTTGCCAGCGGCATCGAGCACCTCAAAATCGCCGCCCGTCTCGGCATGGGCCGCATCGCCACGAGCAAGCGAATAGCGGCCGTCATAATACGCCTCGAAGACGGCCCTACCAGCAGACTCTCCCAGTCCCCCCAGGTACACCGCCTGGAACATATAGGGCGTCATGTGCGCCGTCGCCGCCGGCTGCAGCGCCGCAGGCACCCCGTCGTGCGACCAACGCTCGCGCACCTCCCGAATCGACAGCAACTCGGGCACGCGGGCCGCCGCCTGGCTTACCTGGCGAACCTTCGCGCCCTCAAGGCCCTCGTTATAGCGGCAGCGCTCCTCCAGGCGGGCAGCAATCTGCTCGACAGGTTCACCCTCATAGCTGGGAAACTCAAAATGCGGCACCTTACACGCTCCGCCCTGCGCATACGCATAGCCACTCGCGGCAAACGGCATGTGCAGTGCGGTGCTTTTGCGCGCAGGATAGCTTGCGAGGTCCTCCCACGGCAGGCAAAAATGATGCAGATAAAAGTCGCGCTCGCCATCGAAGGCGGCCAGATCTTCCTCGCGCGCATCGAGGGAGGTAACCTTCCATGCCAGCTTTTCGTGCTTCTCTTTCGCCAGGTTGTTCCTAAAGGCAGCAAGGTTCTGCTGTTTGTTAGCAGCGTGCTGCTTCTTGTCCGCCATGTGATTGTTGACGGCCGCGCAGGCGCCAACCACCTGCTCCAGCTCGTAGCCCATCGGCAAATCGTGCAGGAACGAAAAGTCGCAATCGCCGGCGATTTTGCGATCGAGCATCACCTGCACGTGCGGCATCTTTACGCTCGTACGCATCAAGCGACCCACCGCCTGCGCCACAATGCGGGCACCTTCGACCTGATACGAGAGGGTGTCGCGAACTGGCAGACTCTGCTTGGCTCCGGACAGCAACAGTCGTACGTTGCGGCGCTTTTGAGTAAACGGGACCTCTCCGCGCGCCACCAGCTCCTCTTGCTCGATCACACCGAGCAGCGCCTGCTGGACAAACTTCGTTGAGTCAACCTCAACACCCCAGGTCAAGCGACTTGTGGGCGACTCAATGTACAGAAAGTCAAGATCCATCTTGGGACGGCAGTCGATGCTCTCAAAGCCGCAATCAACCTGTCGCACCATACGGCACAGGCTCTCCGGAACCTTGTATTTGAGATTTTTTGAAAAACCGCCCACCGACAAATTGATGAACATCAGGGTTGGTTGGCCCATCTCGAGGCGCTTTTGAGTATCGTCCCAGCCGGTATCCCATTCTGCAGCGTTAAAGCACGGCACCATATCCTTGGCCTCCGCGAGCGACTCCTCGTACGACGCCTCGGGACGCTTAACGTTCCGAATCACCAGTTCGGCAACGATTTCTCGGCCAAGATCCAGCGCCAAACTATTAAAGTCGCCATGGTTTCCCATGTGACGGGTGGTAAAAACGGCACCCGCCTGCTGTTCGTTGCGCGCGACGCCGCGCGCCCAGGCGCTCACGGCAACGAGCGCTTTACTCAGGCGTTCCAGCTCAAACTCGATGCTTTTGGCATCGCTCGTGCCCACCCTATCGGCAACCTTTCGGCGCAGACGCACCGCAAGACCTTCACTCACGCCAATTCCGCCAAAGAACTCCATCGCGCGCCCGTACGTCTCGTCGGGCGATACGATTGCGCCGCCAAAAGCGCCGCCGGCCAACGCAGCCATACCGGCAAGATTCTTGTCCTCGTCAACCCAAGCAACGTCAATGTCGTACGTCTTTGCCGCCCGTTTGTTAAACAGCTTGGTCTGTCGTACGATCTCTTGGTTGAGCTCGCCGATCCACATATCCTTGCGAACCACGCCGTGAACCTCATCGAGGTAATCCAGGTTAAAGTTCTTTACGGTCGGCGCGCTCCATGTTGCGCTCATGCACACACAGGGCGCTTTGGCAGCAATGGAGGCCAAGTATGCCTCGGGCATGCGCTCAATGCCATGACTGGTTAGGTACGTGGTTAACATATGGTCTAGTGTGGTTTCCATTACTAGGTAGTCAACGCCATGCGCATACATCGAGTCATCGGCTGCATCAATATCGTCGTTCTTACGGTTCTTAAAGAACAGCGCCATCATCAACGCATTCCAAAAGCATTTCTCACTGGTTTGGTCGTTCCTAATGCCCAGCGCATCGATGATGTTCTTGCGCGAAAGATCGTCCTTGTACGAAATGCTGCCGTAATACAGGCTATCCATAAGGCTGGCGCAGATGGCAAGGTGACCTACTACCATCCTAACGACGCCGCGCGCACGACGAACCGCCTTGTTAACGGTTTGCTGTCCATTCGCCCCATGAGCCGTAATCATATTGCGGGTACCGTCCTCATTGAGCTTGTAGCACAACGGGTTTACCGAGTTATCGCCCACCGAGACATCATCACTGCCAAACAGACGACGACCGGCAAGCTGCTCGTCTTTTGCCTCGTCAGACAGCGCAAAAGGCGGGCGCAGTTTCATTTCCTTAATGCAGGAGGCGAGTGCCTTTTGAATATTCTCGGCATCCTTGGCGATTCCTTCGGCAGCTTCCTCTACGCTCGCTCGCGAAACCCTGTTCCTCTCGGCATTCGACCCCTTGTGATCGCCCGACGTAGAAGCGTGTGTGTAGACCGCCATCCATTGATCTCGATTTCCCAACAGCAAGGGGTCCACCACGCCGCCGTTAAAATGACGATCAAGGATGCGCAGCGCCTCATCCGGCTGAAACGTCACGGGGTCGTCCGTCAGCGTCGACAGCATGTCAGCCTTCATGTGGTCGATTTCGTCAAAGATGAATAGGCACTTCTCTGCAGCCGCCGCGTTAAAGAGCACAACGCCCGGACCGGTCACCGTATCGATTCTGTTGACGAGCTTTTGGGGTGTAAGGGCAATCACATGTGGCATGCTCTCGTCGTTGAGCAGCGCAGATGGCCAAATCTGAGGGATTACCTCCATGCCTCGCGTAATGTTCTTGAGTTCACAACTCACTGCCCAACGCAGGCTCGCATCGGCTAACGACAGCTTGTCCCACAGGCTGGGGGTCAGACAATCGACAACGTTTCCCAGACTTTTCTTTGTATCAAGAATGTGCAGAAGGTTATCGGCAACCTCCATAGTGTTACGCCATGCTCGCTTAATGACGCGATGAGAGCTCTCGTCATCTGCTTCGATGGGACACGAGATTTCGCGCACGCCCACGGCACCCTTGCCGCGGGTGGCCTCAATCCAATTCAGAATGTTCTCGCCCGCGCGCGGAAGATCGAACACCATGCGTGCCGCTTCATCACAACTCATGCCCTGGCCAGCCAACAATTCACGCACGCTTGCAACATAGTTGTCGCGATTGTCTTTACCCGGAACAACAAACACCAAGGTACGGCGGCCGGGACACTTGTTAAAACAGCCCGACTCATCCCAGCCACCGGCGATCAGGTCCGCCGTGACCTGTTCGGCCGTGTAGTTTTTGCCCGAGCCCGTCGTGGCACCCAAAAAGTACAGGCCGTTGTTGTCCTGATCCTTAGCGTCGTTCTGGTCCTGGGGGACAAACAGCGCACGCTCAAAAAACTCGCGCATCGCCTTTTGGCGCGCAAGATAGGGGACAAGTTCCTTGTCGCTCGCAGACGACGGATTCGATTGACAGCTCAGTTCCCACGTAGCCATGGTCAAACCTCCGATTTAGTTGTTGCATGTGTTGAATATCATCCCGTGCGGACAAAAACTCACGCAGGGCGGTTGAGCGGCATCCATGCCGCTTGAGAAAAGAAAGGAAAGAGAAGCAGTCGGCGACTACTCGCACGAAGCGAGCAGCTTCTCAAGATCGCATTCCAACGCCTCGCGCTCCTCAGCGTCGATCACCGCGAGGGCGACACGCATCAGGGACACATCGGCGGCAAGCTCCTTTACCTGGTCGGGACGCTTGCTAAAGTGGTCGTAAATCCGCAGGGCCTCCCCGGCCGCCAGGTACTGCCACTTTTCCAACGAAGGCTTTTCGGACCTGCTCATGGCATCGACCCACTCGCCAAGACCCTGAAAACCGTTGCCCGTAGTCGTGCCGTTCATAACCACATCGAGCGGGCTCAGCAAGCAATCGGGCGTTTTTTTGTACACCAATTTGGTGAGCATAAGCACCTGGGCAAGGTTGCGATACTTGTCCTGATCGGCATAGAGCACGTCGTTGTAGCAGGCGCACGCCTTAAGCAGCTCGTGGGCGGCAATGCGCTCCGGCCCATCAAACGGAACGCCGCGCAACAACACCCCAGCAAGATCGAATGCCTTGCCGCCCTGCACGATCTTGTCGAGCGCCGAGCCGTCCACCAAATCCGCCAGCCAAGCAAACTCAGGCTGATACGGCTTATGCTCATCCTCGTCCTCATGCTCCATCCAGTTGTTCACCAGCGTCAGGGCTTCAATCTCCCTCCCGTTCAGAAAGGGCGAATTCTCCCCCATCTCTTCCTGCAAAAAGCCCCGCGGCTCATGAGAGCGCTCGTACGCAACCGCAAGTTCCCCGTCGCTCACGACCAAGGTCGCACGGGAAATATAGGTATCTTCCCGCATGTCGCTCCAGGCGTACATCATAAGGGGACGCAGCTGACGGAGCATGCCGCGCGCGCCGGCACCTTCCTTAACCGCGCGCTTCGCCGCAAGGCGAGCAGCATCTGCCATCAGCTCCATCTTGGCGCCATTTCCCATCATGTTGTTGTACTTGGGCAGGTACTGTTCATACGCAATCTGGACCAGATCGTCCACGCTCAAGACGTTAAAGATAATCACCGAGCCAATGCGCCCGCACAGCTCGGACATAATACCCCAAGTCTCAACATCCTCGATGGTCGCACTGTCTCGCAGCTCGTTTGCCGATTTTGCGGCGGTGCACACGGCGGCATACGAGGATCCGAAGCCGACCGTGGTGCCAGACTTGTCACTCAGGCGCTTGCGCACCAGAGCATCCAAGCCCATAAAGGCGCCGCCCAAAATGCAAACAACCTGATCGAGGTTGAGCGTCTTAATAGCCGCACTCTTGGAGGTATCACATTCAAACGGCATCTCCCCGCCTTCCAAGAGCTTAAGGAACGACTGCGATGGACTAAAGCTCGATGCAACTTCGCCCCCATCGGGCTCGGCACGAACCGCCTTGTCAAACTCGTCAAAGAGCACCAAGCAAATTTCGCCGGGATTGGCAGCCTGATAGTCCGCGACCCGCGACAGGCAGTTGCTCATGCTGGCACCGCGCCAGCCCTCGCCCGTCATGGTGGAGACATCGAACACGAACAGCTTGAGCCCCGCGGCATCCGCCACGGCTTTGATGGTGTGGGTCTTTCCCGTACCGGTAGAACCCATCACCAAAATGGCAGCGGGCGAAAGAACGTCGCGCGGGTCGGCGCCGCGTGCCAACATCACGCAGCGGTTGACCTCAAAGCTCAGCGCCGTCACAAAGGCCTCCAAGCTTCCTTCGTGGCCAATAACACTCTGACGCGTCTGCTCCACCAGACGCGTAGGCGCAATTCGATTGAGCAAGTCCTGGTAGCGATCGATGTTTCGATACTGCTTCTGAGTCATGGGCGCCTTCCTTTCCATATTGGTTTTCTTTCCTTCGATGTGGGCCGAGCCCTTAAACCACTACAGTGCCAGCGATGTCGCCGACTCCAGATAGATCACGTTGCCCGGCTGGGTAAAGACCGGAATGTGGTAGAGCAGCTGCAAAATGCCCTGCTTGAGCAGCGGAAACAGTGTGGGATGCAACACTTCGTACATCAGGGCACCAGCCATAAGAGCGGTAAGTACGGCAAGCAGCAGAAGCTTTTGAGCGTTAGAGAATACCGACATGGTCGTTCCTTTCTTTATGCGAGATATTTGGATTGCGTTGTGGGTTAGCGACTCATAGCGATGGCAATGCCAATAACCGTGATAACCACGGGGATCGCAAGCGATGCGAACACAATCCCGGCAAAAAGGCCTACCACCACCGCGCACACGACGATGACCAGTGCTGTGGGCACAAGCGCGAGCAGAGGAGTAACCACGCAGGCAGATGCAAAGCGAAGCCCGTGGAACAAGCACTCATGAGGGAATAAAGCCTTGAGAACTCCTTCGACAATTCGCCACTCGACAATCGTTCCGACTGTTAAGACAACAGCCCAAAGCAGATAATCATTGGCGCGGGAATCCGAAGCCATCTTTCCGGTAACGCCAGCCCACCAATCAAATGCGGCGGCACAGCCCAGCAAACAGACGATCGCGCAGACGACGGATGCAAATGCGCCCGCACCCTCAATTGCACCGAGCAGCTCGCACATGTCGGATTCGCGCTCTCCCGTTAACAGCACAATCCATTTGTGGGCAAGCGCCGCAACGACCGCCACGCCCAGCACAACCCAGTACGCCCTAAACGCCACCAGGCGCCACGAATGGAGCGGAATCACCGTGTTGCCCTCGCCAATCTCGAACATAAAGCCGCCGAGCCACGTCGTCAGCAAGCACATCATGTCGACGGCGACAACGTACAGCACAACCGCAAAGAGGGTTTGCAGAATCATGCCGAAAATATTCACTGTTGTTGGCTTCTTGAGAGCGTCTGGCTCGATCCTATACGTGTCGTATACGTTCATTAGCTGGCCTTTCGTTGCTGAAACAACTAGTTGGTTTATCCACTGTAGCTTGATACAACTAGGAGATATGCAAATCTCTTAGTGTTAGTATCTAGCGAAATATTACCCAATGCGTACGGCCTCATACGCACCATTCGATTTTTTTCTTTTTCATTTGAGTGCCCCGTCTGAAAAACGCCGCAACTGCTCTTCTTGTAGACTGAAGGCAATTGAGCCGCGACGGGCCAGTCAGCGAACCGCGCAATATAGGGAATATGCAGGAGGTGCGCATGCTCAAAACTAAAGCAGAATTTGCAACTCTTCGCTTAAACGAAGATCTCAAGCCATATATGAGCCGATATCTATCGGATCTTGTGTCTCATATGGTCGAGAAATATCAGCCTTCGTCGAGAACGAAAAGGCTCATTGAACTGTGCTGTCGCGATTTTGAGTTTTCGAGCGAGCACGTCGATGGCCCCTCGTGGTCTGTTTTGGGGATTGACCTCAAGCGACCTTCGGCCGCCTCGTTTGAGTTTGAGGACCGCGTTTACAACGAAGCAACCGACGAATGGGATTATGTGCCCGCTTGCGTTTGCAAAAACCGAGTCAAAGTCCCGACGTCGACGTTTACTGCCATCGAGGAGAATATCTTTTTATACGACTACGAGCAGGACGCAGCCTCTCACACGTACGAATCAGCACTCATTTACTGCAG
>CABUVC010000021.1 GCA_902494855.1 uncultured Collinsella sp. | reverse complement strand
GGAGAGCACTTAATGTGCTCTCCGTCTTGCGCAGGACTGTAGAGCAGGGACCTTAATATATTTCTCCGGCCCTCCGCCGTGCTCGGGAGCCATCCACGCACTTTACCTGCGTAAACAATGTGAGTGAAATATGAATCTCGATGGATACGCCCGCAGCCGTGTATACTAAACAGCTGTGTGTAACCAGGGGAGTATTCTGGCTGGACAAAATGCCTGCTTAATAGGGTTGTCAGGTAGTCTGGGCGAAATACAAGGCTGGGGAGCACGTCGTGTAAGTAGTGGTCCTCTAGGGGCGTACGCTCGGTGGTGTACGCATTGTCCCAAGACCACGCGAGAGTTGGGATCATATCTTGATCAGCATGATTCTCGGCCGCAAGATTGGCATGACCCAGGTTTGGGACGAGAACGACAACGTCGTCCCCGTCACGGTCATCCAGGCTGGCCCCTGCGCTGTCTCGCAGGTTAAAACTCAGGCAACCGACGGCTATGACGCCGTCCAGATCGGTTTCGGCGACATCAAGGCCAAGAACGTGAACAAGCCCATGGCTGGTCACTTCGCCAAGGCCGGCGTCGAGCCTGTCCGCTTCCTTCGTGAGGTCCGCGTCGAGAACGGCGAGGAGCACAAGGTCGGCGAGGTCGTCACCGTCGCTGATTTCGCTGATGTCGAGAAGGTCGACGTCATCGGTACCTCCAAGGGTAAGGGCTTCCAGGGTCGCATCAAGCGCTGGGGTCAGCGCCGCGGTCCTATGACGCATGGTTCTCACTTCCAGCGTCACCCCGGTTCTATCGGTCAGTGCGCCTATCCTGCGCGCGTCCTCAAGGGCGTCAAGATGGCCGGTCACATGGGTAACGAGCGCGTTACCGTCAAGAACCTTTCCGTTGTCCGCATCGATGCCGAGCAGAACCTCATCTTGGTCAAGGGCGCTGTCCCGGGTGCCAAGAATGGTCTCGTCGCCATCCGTATGGCCTAAGGGCCCAGCCCATTTAGCCCAGCGTCATACCAAGGAGAACACTTAAATGGCAAAGTTTGAAGTAAAGAACAGCGAGGGCAAGAAGGTCGCCGAGGCCGAGCTCGCCGCTGAGGTGTACGGCATCGAGCCGAACATCCACGTTATGCACCACATCGTCAAGTGCCAGATGGCCTCTTGGCGTCAGGGCACCCAGTCCGCTAAGGGCCGCTCTGAGGTTTCCGGTGGCGGCAAGAAGCCTTGGCGTCAGAAGGGCACCGGCCGTGCCCGCCAGGGTTCCATCCGTGCTGCCCAGTGGCGTCACGGTGGCGTTGTCTTCGCCCCCAAGCCCCGTTCCTACGCTAAGCGTATGAACAACAAGGAGGTCAAGCTGGCTATGCGCTCCGCGCTGTCCGCCAAGCTGGCCGATGGCGAGCTCGTGCTCGTCGACGACTACGGCTTCGAGAAGCCTTCCACCAAGGCTGCCGTTGCCATGCTCAAGGCTCTTGGCCTTGAGGGCAAGCGTCTGACCATCATCGTTCGCGATGAGGACGTCAACGCCTACCTGTCGTTCCGCAACATTCCCAAGACGTTCATCATCACCGCCGATGAGGCCAACACCTACGACCTCGTCAACAACAACGCCGTGCTGATGCCCGCCGACATCGCCGCTCACTTCGGGGAGGTGCTTGCATAAATGACCGCCCACGAGATCATCATCCGTCCGATCGTGTCCGAGCGTTCCTTCTCCGGCATGGAGCAGAACAAGTACACGTTCGAGGTCGCCAAGGATGCTAACAAGTATCAGATCAAGGACGCTGTCGAGGAGATCTTCGGCGTCAAGGTCGTTCGCGTGAACACCCTGACGGTCAAGCCCAAGACCAAGCGCGTGCGCTATGTCGCCGGCAAGACCCGTTCTTGGAAGAAGGCCATCGTCACGCTGGCCGAGGGCGACACCATCGAGGTCTTTGGCAACCAGGCCTAAGACTCGCTGCTGTTGAGTGAGCTCATGCCTCCCAAATAGGGGAGGCGGGAGCTCAAGGTTTTGGGCGTATAAAATGGACACGCCCGGAACCGTGTATACGTCCGGTGTCATCGCACCCGAGGCAGAACCTCGAATCCCTGTCTGCGATGGCTAACGGATTCCTATTGAAAGGGATTGTAATGGCTGTAAAGCACCTTAAGCCGACCTCCGCTGGTAGGCGTTGGCAGACGATCTCCGACTTCTCCGAGATCACCTGCACCAAGCCCGAGAAGTCTCTTCTCGAGCCCCTGCCCAAGAAGGCCGGTCGTAACAACAACGGCCGCATCACCACCCGCCACCAGGGCGGCGGCGTGAAGCGTCGTTACCGCGTGATCGACTTCAAGCGCAACAAGGACGGCGTGCCCGCCAAGGTTGCCACGATCGAGTACGATCCGAACCGTTCCGCTCGCATCGCTCTGCTGCACTACGCTGACGGTGAGAAGCGCTACATCCTGGCTCCCAAGGGCCTCGAGGTCGGTCAGACCATCATGTCCGGTTCTGACGCCGACATCAAGCCGGGCAACGCTCTGCCCCTCGCCGACATCCCCGTCGGTACGCTCATCCACGCCGTCGAGTTCCAGCCGGGCAAGGGCGCCGCTATCGCCCGTTCCGCCGGTAACTCCTGCCAGCTGATGGGTAAGGAGGGCAAGTACGCTATCGTCCGTATGCCTTCCTCTGAGATGCGCCGCATCCTCGTTACCTGCCGCGCCACCGTCGGTGAGGTCGGCAACGCCGATCACGCCAACATCGTCATCGGCAAGGCCGGCCGTAAGCGTCACTTGAACGTGCGCCCGACCGTCCGCGGTACCGTCATGAACCCTGTCGACCACCCGCACGGCGGTGGCGAGGGCAAGAACCACACCTCTGGTCGTCCCTCCGTTACCCCCTGGGGTAAGCCGACGAAGGGCCTTCGTACGCGCAAGAAGAAGAAGGTCTCGAACCAGCACATCATTCGTCGCCGTAAGAAGTAATTTCGGATACCGAGTTTTAGGAGAAAGCACTTATGAGCAGAAGTCTCAAAAAGGGCCCGTTCGTGGAGACTCGCCTTCTCTCGCGTATCACCGCGATGAACGAGGCTGGCAAGAAGGACGTCGTGAAGACCTGGTCCCGCGCGTCCACCATCTTCCCCGAGATGGTTGGTCACACCATCGCCGTCCACGACGGCCGCAAGCATGTGCCCGTGTATGTTACCGAGTCCATGGTTGGTCACAAGCTCGGCGAGTTCGCGCCGACTCGTACGTTCCGTGGCCACAAGGCCAAATAGGGGGTTAACCGTAAATGGCAACTAAGTCTATTGAAACTGAGGCCACCGAGGTTCGCGCCGTCGCTAAGTACGTGCGTGTTTCCCCCAGCAAGGCCCGCCTGGTGGTCGATCTGATCCGCCGCAAGCCTGTCGCTCAGGCCTTCGACATCCTCCACTTCTGCGACCGCGCCGTCGCCGTGGATGTCGAGAAGGTTCTCCGTTCCGCCGTTGCGAACGCCGAGAACAACAACGGTCTGCGTGCCGACAACCTGGTTGTCGCCGCTGCCTATGTTGACGAGGGTCCGACGCTTAAGCGCATCCGTCCCCGCGCCAAGGGTTCCGCTTCTCGCATTCTGAAGCGTACTTCCCACATCACCGTCGTCGTTGCTCCTCGAAAGGAGGCGTAAAGCTGTATGGGTCAGAAAGTCTACCCCACCGGCTTCCGTCTTGGCATCACCGAGAACTGGCGCTCCCGCTGGTTCGCAGAGAAGGATTACGCTAAGACCCTCGGTAACGATCTCGAGATCCGCAAGTACCTCGAGAAGCGTCTTTCCCGCGCAGCTGTCTCCCGCGTCGAGATCGAGCGCGCTGGCGACAAGGTGAAGGTCATCATCCTCACCGCTCGCCCCGGCGTTGTCATCGGTAAGAAGGGTGCCGAGATCGATACCCTCCGCACCGAGCTCGAGAAGGTCGCTGGCGTCTCCAAGGGCCAGCTCTCCGTCGACGTTGTCGAGATCAAGCGCCCCGAGCTCGACGCCAACCTCGTTGCTCAGTCTATCGCCGAGCAGCTCGAGGGCCGCGTTGCCTTCCGTCGCGCTATGCGCAAGGCTGTCCAGTCTGCCCGCAAGGCCGGCGCTAAGGGCATCCGTATCCAGTGCTCCGGTCGTCTCGGCGGTGCCGAGATGGGCCGTCGTGAGTGGTACCGCGAGGGTCGCGTGCCTCTGCACACCCTCCGTGCCAAGATCGACTACGGCACGGCTGTCGCCAGCACCACCATGGGCGCTTGCGGCGTGAAGGTCTGGATCTACCTGGGCGAGAAGCTCCCGGGCCAGCCTGTTCCCAACCCTGCACTCGAGGGCTCTTCCCGTCCTCGTCGTCGTAACTCCGAGAGGAGGGGTCAGTAGTGCTTGCCCCTAAGCGTATTCTTCACCGCAAGGTGCAGCGTGGCTCCATGAAGGGCCAGGCCAAGGGTAATACCGAGCTGCATTTCGGCGAGTTTGGTATCCAGGCTCTCGAGGCCCATTGGATCACCAACCGTCAGATCGAGGCCGCTCGTATTGCCATGACCCGCTACATGAAGCGTGGCGGTCGTGTCTACATCACGATCTTCCCCGATAAGCCCATCACCAAGAAGCCTGCCGAGACTCGCATGGGTTCTGGTAAGGGTAACCCCGAGGAGTGGGTGGCCGTCGTCAAGCCCGGCCGCATCATGTTCGAGGTCAAGGGCGTGCCCGAGGAGGTCGCTCGCGAGGCTCTGCGTCTTGCACAGCACAAGCTTCCCATCAAGACCAAGATTGTTGCTGCTAAGAACGCTGAGCAGCGCATCGAGAAGGAGATGGCTGAGGAGGCCGCTCTCGAGGCCAAGTGGGCTGCTGAGGACGCCGCCGCCGCCAAGGAGGAGAACTAATGAAGCCCGCAGAGATTCGTGAGCTCTCGGACGCTCAGCTCGTTGAGAAGCTGAAGGAAATGCGCGCCGAGCTCTTTAACCTTCGTTTCCAGATGGCCACCAGCCAGCTGGACAACACCGCTCGCGTCAACACCGTGAAGAAGGACATCGCTCGCGTCCTCACGGAGCAGCGCGCCCGCGAGATCGCAGCGGAGAAGTCCGCTGTCGCCGAGTAGGACCTAAGGAGAGAACATGACTGATTCGCGTAACTCGCGTAAGGTCCGTACGGGTGTCGTTACCTCCGTCTCCGGTGCCAAGACCATTGTTGTCACCATCACCGAGCGCAAGCGTCACCCCAAGTACGGCAAGATGATGACCAGCTCCAAGAAGCTGCACGCTCACGACGAGGAGTGCACGGCTGGCGTGGGCGATACCGTCCGCGTTATGGAGACCCGTCCTATGTCCAAGATGAAGCGTTGGCGCCTCATCGAGGTCGTCGAGCGCGCTAAATAAGCAGTCGCTCTTACGACTTGTACGTTTCCGAAGATGTGCGTATGCCTGGCTTGCATACCACAGGCCGTATAAAGGCTGCGCACCTCTCTTCGGTTCTTAGTTCGGAGGAACATCTACCATGATTCAGATGCAAACCATGCTGAACGTCGCCGACAACTCCGGCGCTCGCAAGATTCGCTGCATCAAGGTGCTTGGCGGTTCCAAGCGTCGTTATGCAGGCATCGGCGATGTGTTCATCGGTGCTGTCCAGGAGGCTACCCCTGGCGCCAACGTCAAGAAGAAGGACGTTGTCCGTTGCGTCGTCGTTCGCACCGTTAAGGAGATCCGCCGCAAGGATGGCTCCTACATTCGCTTTGATGAGAACGCCTGCGTTGTCATCAACAACGATGGTTCGCCCGTCGGCACCCGTATCTTCGGGCCCGTCGCTCGCGAGCTTCGTGACAAGAAGTACATGAAGATCGTCTCGCTCGCTCCCGAGACCCTGTAGTTAGGGGAGATATATGTATATCAAGAAGGGCGATAAGGTCCAGGTTCTCTCTGGTAAGGATCGCGGCAAGCAGGGCGTTATCCTGCGTGCTCTCCCCGCCGAGAACAAGGTCGTTGTCGAGGGCGTTTCGGTCGTCAAGAAGGCCGTCAAGCCCAACGCTGCCAACCAGCAGGGCGGCATCGTTTCGCAGGAGGCTCCCATCGATGCCTCCAACGTCAATCTCGTTTGCCCCGAGTGCGGTAAGGTTACCCGCGTCGGTCACGAGAAGGACGGCAAGAACAAGCTGCGCGTCTGCAAGAAGTGCGGCCACAAGTTCTAAGCTGCCCGCAACATCAAGTTGCTAGCAAAGGCCCGGATGCCCCACGGCACCCGGGCCTTTTTCTATCCCCACTCGATGGCTTCGGTTCTGCCGTCCCGTCATTCCGGTTGCATCCAGTTTTCGGTGCCGGCTCGAATCGAGTGCCGTCAGGTGACACCCTGTCGCGTTTCGTCGGCTTCGGGGACAAAAGTCGGGACAACTCCAAAAACTATTTTCGAACTCAGGGCTTTGAGTTTTTGTTTTTGTCCCAAAGGGCGCGGCGGGATGCCTTTGGAGGCTCGATAGCGCCGAAAACGCCCGTTTTGAAACGCAAATGCCTTTTCGCGTGCAAGCCGCCAGCTGCAATAGGAAGTGAATCAACGCAGGTGGCTTTCAAGCAGTTTGCAAAACTGCAGGCCGCAGGTCTTCATTGCCAGTAGGAGAAATGAGTAGTCTCAGGTGGCTTGCCCATGAGTTGACGAACGGGATTTGAGATTACGCTGACGTCCGGAAACGCTTCGAGTACGGCGTTACTTTTTTGGGGTTTGGGCGTAGCCCCTGCACCCGCGAGCGCGGGCCTTAAGCCCGCCGAGAGGGTGACGCGTCGAAAACGAAAGGGAAAGAGAGAAGGGGCCGTCCCTATCATTCAGCTTGCGACCGAAGTAGACAAGGAGACCCCCCTGAGCCTGAATGATGCCCCACAGACCGCGTCCGACCGAGCTCAAGCCGAGCTTTTCCTGACGTCCGCCTTCGCGGAGATGATGGCTGGATTGGCAACACTTATTTGGACGATTCCGGGAGGGACGGCCCCGCCTCCCCGAACTCGACCGGCGACATGTAGCCCAGCGTCGAGTGGATCCTGAAGTTGTTGTACCAGTGCACGTAATCCAAGAGCTTGGCTCGGAGCTCGCGCGTCCCTCCTCGGTCCTTCGGAGTGGCCGACGATCTCCCCGTTGCAGAGGTCGACGAGCAGTCAGACGTAGTTCCACGACGCCCCGACGCGTACGCAGGCCAAGTCGCTGCATATATGGGTGCATGGCGCCCTGCCGACGAAGCCGCGCGCGACGACGTTGGGCACGTCGGCCTCGTTGACCGCCCCGGGGTGCACCTTGAACCCCTTCCTGCCGTATGCGCCGGCCAGGCCGTTCTCCCTCATGATGCAGCAGACGCGGCGCCGGCTGACGGTAACGTCCGACCTCCCGGGCGACGCCTCGATCTTGCGCGATCCGTTCCGGCCCTTGCTGGCGGCGTGCGCCGCCGCGGCCGCCGTCGCCCCCGACATTAAGGTCCTCGAGGGCCGCGTCGTCTCCGGCGACCAGTTCGTCTCGTCCACGGAACAGAAGGAGCGCATCCTCGCGACCTTCGGCGACCTGTGCTGCGAGATGGAGGGCTGCACCATCGCGCAGGCCGCCTATCTCAACGGCGTGCCCCTCGTCGTTGCGCGCGCCATCAGCGACAAGCACTGCGCCGAGGGCCAGGTCGTCGACTACAACACCTTCGAGAAGAAGGCCGCCTGCGATTGCGCCCGCATCGTCGCGCGCATGGTTAAGCTATAGGCCCGGCGCGCCGGGGCCCTTCTTTATGTTGGGGCCCCGGCGCGCAGGGCCCTTTCCAAAGCGAAGTGTCGAGCCGAAGTGTTGAGCGTCGGCCCTGAATGTTCAATGGCCGTTGTTTTCTGCTCCTCAAGTGGTGGACTTTTCCTCGGAGCTGTTGATTCCCCCACGCGCTCCCTTCCGTTCTCTGTTCTCCCCTTATACTCCTTGTACGAGGAGGTAAGAAGTCATGGACAAGACCACACAGGACAGCTTGGCAAAGAAACCCGTCGACATGAGGGACAGGATTCTCGAGCATCTCGAGACCCTCACCTCTGCCGTCTCGCTCGACGACCTTACCCGTCTGTCCACCTCCGACATCGCCGAGACGCTCATCATCTCCAGGAGCCTGGCGAGCCAGTACCTCAACGACCTTGTTCGCGCCGGCCTTGTGGTTAAGGTGGCGGGCAGGCCTGTCCGTTATTTTCATCGCCGCGCGTTCCAGAAGCGTTTTCAGGTAAAGCTCTCTGCAAGCGAGTACGCCTCGCTCGCCGACCTCATCCAGGCGACGGGAATCGCCGATCACCGTGACTTCGCGCGTGCCGTGGGCTTCGACCTGAGTCTCAGCTCCGTTGTCGAGCAGTGCAAGGCTGCGGTTCAGTACCCTCCGTTTGGCCTACCCATCCTCTTGAGCGGCGGCGTGGGTGTCGGTAAGTCTTTCCTTTCTCGCCTTGTGTACGAGTACGGCAAGAACCAGGGCTTGCTGTCCCGCGACTCCTCCTATGTGCGCATCGACTGCGCCGGGGTCCCGGACGCCGCCTCGTTCAACGGGCTTCTTGACGAGTCGATCGCGAAATCGCGCGGGGGTGTGGTCTTTGTCAACGGCATCGAGGCACTCTCTCCCTCTGCGATGGAGCACTGCCTTGCGACGGCCCTCGGGCTCGATGCCTCCCAGGATGCGCCGCGCGCTCGCCTCGTTCTTTCGACGACGCTTTCCGCCGATGACCTGAAGGTTTCCTCGGCCTACAGCAAAATGCCCATCTGTGTCCGCGTCCCCTCACTCAAGGAGCGGACCCCCGAGGAGCGCGAGGATCTCATCTTGAGCTTCCTGCGCAGCGAGGGGTGCCGAATCGGTTCTGATGTGAAGATCAGCCGCGGCGCATACCGTTGCCTCGTGAACGCGGACTTTTCCGATAACATCGCCGGCTTGCGCGCCTGCGTGACGAACTGCTGCGCCAAAGCGTTCCTCAATCGCGAGGGCGACTACGTCGTCGTTCGCCCGTATCTTCTTCCCAGCGGGCTCCTCTCCTCCGCGCAGATCGATCAACAGCCCGACGATGGCGTTCTGATCGACGCGTCCCTGGATGCCACCGAGAGCACAGGGCCGGTCGAGCAGGCGCTCGATGCCCTGTGCTCTCTCGATGAGCGATTCTGCGCCGGGGAGCTCTCTGTCTCCGAGCTCGTCTCGCAAGCTGTCTCCGCTGTGCGCGGCGTTGAGGATCACTTGATCTTCGGCCACGGCGTCGCCTCATCGAGGTCGCGCGCCTTCGAGCGCGTCGTGGGTGCGGTCCTTGCCGACGCAGGCTCTTCTTATGGCATCGAGCTTTCGAGGAAGGTCACTTTTCTACTGGCCCAGGAGATTTGCCTGCAGTTGTGGCCGGGCATCGGCCTGGCTAAGCGAAAGTCTGCCTGTGCGGAGCAAATCTCCCATCTCCTCGGTGCCGTGACCTCCGAATTGCCGTTTGCCTCGAGCGTCTCCGATCAGGTCGCCGCAGACATGGAAGGGGCACTCGGAATCTCGCTCGATCACTTCACGAAGACGCTTCTGACGCTGTGCGTCGCATCGGAGTCTCGCGACGCGAAGGCCCTTCGGACGCTCTGCGCCATCTTGTCACACGGCTACTCGACGGCGACGAGCATCGCCGACGCGGCGAACCGTATGCTCGGCGTGCATGTGTACGAAGCGGTCGACATGCCCTACGACCAGCAGCTGAAGGACATCGTCGGTCCGCTCCAGCGCCTCGTCGACCGCCATTCCTACTGCACCGGGGTCGTGTTTCTTGTTGACATGGGCTCTTTGGAGGAGGCCTATAAGGCCCTCGAGAACGTTACCGACTCCACCATCGGGGTGGTGAACAACGTCTCCACCGGGCTCGCGCTCGAGATCGGGTCCGGGCTGCTCGGCGGCAAGTCCATCGCCGAGGTTCTTGGCGATGCGACCGCCGCGTGCGTGACGCACTGCAAGGTGATCGAGCGCGTCAACCGTGAGGACGCCATCGTCTTCTGCTCCGAGTCCGGGGTCGACGCCGCGGAGAGGATACGCCAGCTCGTCTCGCAGAGCCTCCCGCGCACCATAGGTGCGCGCCTGCTCACGAGGCCCTTCAAGCAGCTCGTCACGAACGGGTTGAACGACGCCGTTTTCTCCGAGCACCGCGTCTGCGCCGTCATCGGCACGGGAGACCCCGGGATCGCCTCCGTCCCCTTCGTCGCCCTCGAGGACATCATGTCGACGGCGTCCGCCTCTAAGGTCGACGCCGTGTTCGGCAGGTGGCTTGACTCTTCCGAGCTCTCTTCTTTCCACGAGAAGCTGCTCTCGAACATGACGCTGCAGAACGTCATCCGCTCCATCACCATCCTCGACCCGGAACGGCTATTCCACGAGATCGAGAGCGCCGTGCACGAGCTTCAGCGCAGGACAGGCGAGAAGATCGGCAGCAACGCCATCATTGGACTCTACGTCCACCTCTGCTGTCTCGTCGAGCGCCTTGTTACCAGAAACCCCATTGAGACCTACGTTGGCCAGGACCGCTTCGAGGAGGAACGCACCGATTTTATCGAGTCCTTCAGGCAGAGCTTCTCGAGTATCTCGACGCGCTATCGCGTAGAGGTTCCCGTAAGCGAGATCGCATATGTCTTCGACTACATAAGCGTGAGCGCCGCCCCGGCGCGAGAAGAGCGCCTCGGCTCCTCGGGCCTCCTGCTCGACGAGTGACCTCCCCCGCGCCGCCGCGAGCTGACCGCGCGTCCTCAATAATCCGATAACCCCTTGCCCGGCGCGAATCCGGATAGCGCCGAGGCAGTGCTGAATGAAAAACTTGATTTGATAGGAGCAAACATGAGTGTTGTTATGGCACGAATCGACAATCGCCTGCTTCACGGCATCATCGTGACGCAGTGGGCCCCGGTGTCGGGCGCGACCCGAGTCATGGTCATCGACGACAAGGTCGCCGGCGACGAGGTCCTGAAGTCCACCATGAGGATGGCGCGCCCCGCGGGCATGGCCGTCTCGATCATCTCCGAGCAGACCGCACTCAAGAACTTCGCCGCGGGCAAGTACGACCGCGAGAAGGTCTTCGTCATCGCCAAGGAGCCCGAGACGATGCTTCACCTGGCCGAGTCGGGCGTCGAGTTCCCGTCGCTGATCGTCGGCGGCTCTCTTGTCAAGGAGGACGGCATCCAGCTCACCCAGCGCGCCTACGCCTCCGCCGAGAACGTCCAGAGCTACAAGGCGCTCATCGCCCGTGGCGTCAAGGTGACGGCCCAGTTCGTGCCCGCCGACAAGCCCGTCTCCGTCGCAGACCTCATCTAAGGGGGAAATATGGTCAACTTCACTATCCTGCAGGTCGTCCTTTTGACCCTGCTGGCCTTCATCAAGCACGTGGACTACTACGGCATCCCGATGATCTTCGTCAATTACGCCGTTTTCTGGGGCCTCATCACCGGAGTCGTCATGGGCGACTGGAAGACCGGCCTTGTCATCGGCGGCACCATTCAGCTCATGCAGCTCGGCGTCGCGGGCTTCGGCGGCTCCTCCATTCCCGACTACGGCACGATGGCCATCATCGCCACCGCCTACGGCGTGACCCTGGGCTCCGACACGGGCCTCGCCATCGGCCTGCCGGTCGGCATGCTCGGCATCCAGCTCGACGTCGTCGCCAAGATCCTCAACGGCTTTGTCGTCGAGAAGTCCCAGAAGTTCTGCAACGAGGGTAAGTTCAATCAGATGAACGCCATCCTGTGGGTCTGCCCCGCGCTCTTCGGCCTGTGCGCCGCCCTGCCCGTCTTTGTCTCCGTGACGCTCGGCCAGCCCGCCGTCAACTGGCTCCTCGAGGTCATGCCCCAGTGGTTCCTCTCCGGCCTCACCCTCGCCGGCAAGATGCTCCCGGCCGTCGGTATCGCCATGCTGCTCCGCTACATGCCAACCGCCAAGTACTTCCAGTACCTGCTCGCCGGCTTCTTCCTCTCGGCCTTCCTGAACGTGCCCATCATCGGTGCCGCCATCGTCGGCGTTGCCCTCGCGATCGCGTTCTATCAGCGTGCCGAGAAGGACGCCGAGCTCACCGCCCACGCTTCCGCAGACGCCTTCATCGGAGAGGATGAGTAACCATGGAAAACGAGAACATCACCGCCGTCGCCGAGGGCAAGCCCTCCGGCTACAAGGTCACCAAGAAGGACCTGCGCAACGCGAACTGGCGCTGGCTCATGAGCGTGTGCACCTTCAACTACCAGACCCAGCAGGGCGCCTCGGTCGCCTACGCCCTCTCGCCGATCCTGAGGAAGATCTACACGAACGACGAGGACTATAAGCAAGCGCTCAACAACCACTTCCGCTACTACAACACCCAGCCTTGGCTCGCCGCCATCATCCTCGGCGCCTGCGTGGCCATGGAGGAGCGTGACGGCCTCGCGGCGGCGGACGCCGTCCAAGACCTGAAGATCGGCACCATGGGACCGCTCGCCGGCGTCGGCGACTCCCTGCTCATGACCATGATCCCGACCATCATGGGCTCCATCGCCGCCTACATGGCCATCGAGGGCAACCCCGTGGGAGCCGGCATCTGGTTCGCGCTCATCCTGGCCATCTTCTGGGTCCGCATGCACGCCCTCGAGTTCGGCTACAAGCAGGGCGTGAAGCTCGTCACCGACTTCAGCGAGAAGCTTCCCAACCTCACTGCCGCCGCCTCCGTGCTCGGCCTCACCGTGGTCGGCTGCCTCATCGCCTCGGTCATCGGCGTCACCTGCCCGATTAGCTTCAGCTTCGGCGACGTCGCGATGGAGATTCAGCCGCTGCTCGACAAGATCCTGCCTGCCATGATCCCCGCCGCCATCACGGGAAGCGCGTATTACCTTCTTACCAAGAAGAACGCGAGCATGACGGCCCTCATCCTCGTGGTGATCGTCCTCGCGATGGTCGCCTCCGCCGCCGGCATCCTCGCCTAGCTTCGACCCAAGAGATTGGTGAATCAATGAGAAAGATAGTTGTGGCGAGCCATTCCCTTCTCGCCCAGGGCTTCAAGGACACCCTCGAGTTCCTTACGGGTAAGGGCGACGCCGTCAACGCCGTGTGCGCCTACGTGAACGACAACGGCGAGGGGCTCGACGCGGCGGTCGAGGCGGCTCTTTCGGGCACTGACGAGGTCGTCGTCCTCACCGACGCGTACGGCGGCAGCGTGAACCAGCGCTTTTCCCGCTTCGCCTCCGACCGGATCCACGTGATCGCGGGTGTCAACCTCCCGCTCGCCATGACGGTCGCGCTCGCGCGCCCCGACGAGAAACTCGACTTCGACGCCCTCGTCAACGAGGCGCGCCAGCAGATCATCTACGTGAACGGTGCCAGTTCCGCCGAGTGCGACGACGACGAATAGAGGAGGTCGACGATGAGAGAGTTCCTTAAGGACGTGTGGATGCACGGCGGTGAGGAAAGCCGCGCCATCACCCCCGAGAACATCACGGGCGAGAAGGGCCGCGCCGCCATGTCGGCCAGCCACCTCGGCGTCGGCCGCAAGGGCTCGTGCTGCGTGCCCCTTGAGTCCGGCGAGACCATCACGCTCGCGGACATCGAGGGCCCCGGCATCATCCGCCACATCTGGATGACCGTCCCCGACAAGACCGCCGCCGGCAGCTTCGTCATGCGTGACCTCGTGCTGCGCTTCTACTGGGACGACGAGGAGACCCCCTCGGTCGAGTGCCCTGTCGGCGACTTCTTCTGCAACGGCTTCGGTGAGCGCGCCATCGTCAACTCGATGCCCATCTGCGTGAACCCGACGGGCGGCATGAACTGCTACTTCGAGATGCCCTTCAGGAAGCACGCCAAGGTCACGCTTACGAGCGAGCACCCCGGGTTCATTAAGTACATCTTCTACACGTTCAACTACGCGCTCACCGACGTGCCGGACGACGCCATGTACTTCCACGCCCGCTTTAACCGCGAGCGCAGCACTCGCAGGGGCGTCGACTACACCGTGCTCGACGGCGTGCGCGGCAAGGGCTACTACGTCGGCACCTACATGGCCCTGTGCGCCCTGGAGCGCTATTGGTGGGGCGAGGGCGAGATGAAGTTCTTCCTCGACGGCGACGAGGAGTTCCCCACGGTCACCTCGACGGGAGCCGAGGACTACTTCGGCGGTGCCTGGGCCTTCCTCGACAGGCCGCCCCACGCGCTGCCCGAGGCGCAGTGCTTCAACACGCTGTTCGCCGGCTACCCGTACCGCTCGACGCGCGACGCCACGCGCGACCGCTTCAGCGCGGGCAAGCCGAACCCGAATCCGATGCTCGCGACTAACGACGACGCGCTGCCCAGGCACGGCCTCTACAGGTGGCACCTTCCCGACCCGATCTCGTTCAAGGAGGACCTGCGCGTGACGTTCCAGGACCTCGGCAACGACGACATCAAGCTCTACGAGCGCGAGGACGACATCTCCACCGTCGCCTACTGGTACCAAAGCGAGCCGCACGCCGTGCTCGCCCCGTTTGCCGCAAGGCAGGACCGCGTGCCCAGGTAGGGTCGCCTCGAAACAAGCCAACGTTATGGGCGCCCGCGGTTGACCATGACTGCGGGCGTCCCTTTGTAAGGAGGATCACATGAGCGAAAAGCAAATGAGGCTCGGCGCCCTCGAAGCCGGCGGGACCAAGATGGTCTGTGCCGTGGTGTCCGGCGACGGCGAGGTCCTCGACCGTATGGAGACCCCGACGCTTACGCCCGCCAAGACCGTCCCGCAGATGATCGAG
>CABUVC010000020.1 GCA_902494855.1 uncultured Collinsella sp. | reverse complement strand
CCGCCCGGGGGCACTAGAGGAATATCGAGCCTGGTACCGCTACGGTGCCGGGCTCTTCTGGTTTAAGGCATGCCGGAGTATTCGCTGCTTCAGATAAAGAAAGCGCCCGCTTGCCGGGGAGCAAGCGGGCGCTTCTGAGCGAATATGTTTGCGGCGAGAGCCGTAATGAGCGGTGAGGTGGCGACTAGTTGGTCGTACCGGAATCGCCGCCCGTACCCGAACCCGAACCCGAGCCAGAAAGTGCAACCGTCAGCGTAATCGTGCTGTCGGTGGACTGCTTGCCGGTGGGGGAGACGCCCGTAACGGTGGCATCCTCGTTACCGCTCACGGGATTGCCGTTCTGGTCACAGAAGCCAATGTTATAGAAACCGGCGTTGTTGAGCGCGGTAACGGCGGCGGAAATGCTCTTGCCGTATAGGTTGCCCGGAACGCTGGCCTTGCCGGACTTCTTGGCAATGACGACGGTAATCGTGGCGCCGGGCTTCTGCTTGCCGCTGGGGTTCCAGCTGATCACGGTTCCCTCGGTAACTGAGTCGTTCTCCTGGTAGCTCACGTCGACGCCAAAGCCTGCCATATCGAGGGCGTTGCGCGCCTGGGCCTCGGTCATGTCGGTCAGGTCGGGGACGGACGTGGTATCCGGGCCGCTGGAGACCTTGTACGAGATGGTCGTGCCCTTCGCGACTTCCTTACCGGCTTCGGTGCCCTGCTCAAAGACCTGGCCCTCATCGGCCTCGTTGGCCTCCTCGGTGGCGTTGCCCTTTAGGCCAACGCTTGCCAGCGCGGCTTCTGCCTGGTCCTTGGTCAGGCCGACCAGCCGGGGAACCTCGACCTTCTCGGAGGGCTTGGGGCCCTTGGAGATTACCAGGTTCACCTTGGTGCCCTTGGCCTTCTTGGTGTTGCCGTTGGGCGTCTGCTCGGCGACCTTGCCCTCGTCGACATCGTCGTTGTAGCTTTGGTCGATGGTGCCGACCTCGAGGCCGGCTTCCTTGATCAGCTCGACGGCAGTCTGCTGGTCCTTGCCCAGTACATCGGGAACGGTGACCTGCTCGCCGCCAAAGAGTCCTGTGGCAAAGGCCACCACGATGCCGATGACGGCAACGGCCGCCACCACGGCGGCGATGATCTTGTTCTTGTTGGATTTGGGCTTTTCGACCTCGTAGGAGCCGGTGGAGCCCGAAACCGAGCTACGGGCGGTATTCTGGCCGCTCACGCCCGAGACGGGACGCACCATGGCGCGCGTCTGATCGGAAAGCTCGCGAGTCTTGGTGGCGCCCAGCTCGCCGGGGGCACCGATGATGCGCGTGGGCTCCGAGATGTTGACGGTATGGCCCGACAGGTAGCTGTTGAGCACCTGACGAAGCTCATCGGCGGTCTGGAAGCGGTTTGCCGGGTCCTTCTCCATGCACTTGAGGATGATGCGCTCAAGGTCGGCGTCGACACCGGAGTTGATCTGGCTCGGTGGAATAGGCAGCTCGTTGACCTGCTTGAGTGCGACCGAGATAGCGTCGTCACCGTCAAAGGGAACGCGGCCGGTGGCGCACTCATACATCACGACGCCCAGCGAGTAGATATCCGAGGTGGGGCCGAGGTCCTGACCACGGGTCTGCTCGGGGCTGACGTAGTGGGCGGTTCCCAGCACGTTGTTGTCTTGCGTGAGGTGGCTGTTCTTGGCGCGCGCGATGCCAAAGTCCATCACCTTGATGTTGCCGTCGGGCAGCACCATGATGTTCTGCGGCTTAATGTCGCGGTGGATGATCTCGTGCTTGTGAGCGACCGAAAGCGCGGAGCTGATCTGCGAGCCGATCTGGGCGACCTTCTTGGGGTCGAGGGCGCCGTGGCTCTTGATGCCGCTCTTAAGGTCGGTACCGCGCAGGTACTCCATGACGATGTAATAGGTGTCGCCGTCCTTGCCCCAATCGTAGACGCCCACGATATAGGGGGAGGAGAGACCGGCTGCTGCCTGGGCCTCCTGCTTAAAGCGTGCGGCGAAGGTTGCGTCGCCAGCATACTGCGGCAGCATGATCTTGACGGCAACCGTGCGGTCGAGGACCTGGTCCTGTGCACGGTAGACGGTCGCCATGCCGCCTGTCCCCACCTTATCCTTGAGGAGGTATCTTCCCCCGAGGACCCTCTGTTCCATTCCTGCTCCTAACATAACTATTCGCTCAACGATGTGTGTAGTACCTACGATGTGGCCGCTGGGGCCGTGTGGCGCGTTGCCGCTAACTCTTCGGCCGCTGCGCGCTTCGGGTGTCCGATTCAATCATGGGCGTCACGCTCCCTGTGCGGCGAGCGCCGCGGTCAGGACGATGCCGGCAATCTTGGCCGCCTTGACGTCGTGTTTGTCGTAATCCTCCAAGGCCACCGAGATGGCGACCGTGGGTGAATCGTAAGGTGCAAAGCCAACGAACATCGAGTTGACGTTGGTGCCGCCGATCTCGGCCGAGCCGGTCTTGCCGGCGACCTTGACGCCGGGGACCTGGGCATCGGTGCCGGTACCGGACTGGACGACGGCGAGCATGGCCTGCTTGACCTGGTCGGCCGTGGCGGAGCTGACGGCCTGACCCAGCGAGCGGGACTGCGTGGTCTTGACCACAGTTCCGTCCGGGGCGAGTACCTGGGCTACAAAGTACGGGTCCATGACCACGCCACTGTTAGCGATGGCGGCGGCAATCACGGCGTTTTGCATGACGGTGGTCTGCGGGCCGGGCGTGTGGTCCATGCCGACAGGCTGGCCGGCGCCGGCCCAGGCGGTCTCCCACTCGGTCATGAGCGACGGGTCGGCCATGATGGAGGCCGCGGAGGTCAGGTCCTGGCCGAGCTTTTGGCCGTAGCCAAAGGCGTTGGCAAACTGCACGAGCGTGTTTGCGCCAACTTCGTTTGCCACCTGGCCAAAGACGACGTTGGAAGACACGGCAAAGGCCTGCTGCAGGCTGATGGTGCCGTAGCTCTCGTTGGCATAGTTGGTGACCGGCGCGTTGCCGATGTCCATGGAGCCGGGCGCCTGGTAGGTGCTGGTAAGGCTGGCGGTGCCGGTCTCGAGTGCCGCGGAAAGCGTAACGACCTTAAACGTGGAGCCCGGCGTGTACAGCGCGTCCATGGCGCGATTGTACATGGAGCCGTCCTCGCCGCCTCCCGCCTGCAGCAGGGCATCGATGTTGGTGTTGTCGTAGGTGGGTGAGCTGGCGCATGCGAGCACCGCACCGGTACGCGGGTCGATGACCACTACAGCGCCCTTAAAGCCCTTGAGCGCCTGCTCGGCCGCCGTCTGGATACGCGAGTCGATGGTGAGCTTGGCGGTGTTGCCCGGCTGGGTCTGGCCCGCGAGCGACGCGATGGCGTTGTTCCAGCTGGAGTAATCCTTAGAGCCGGTGAGCGTGTCGTTCATGACACTCTCGATGGCGGTGGTGCCATACTGCTGGCTCACGTAGCCAACCACGTGCGCTGCCAGGTTACCGTTGGGGTAGGAGCGTACGTAGGTGCCGTCCTCCTGCTGCAGCGACTCGGCCAGCGTCACGCCGTCGGACGTGATGATGGAACCGCGCTGGATGTACTTGGAGCGGGCGATAGTGTGGTTGTTGGTCGGCATATCCTGATAGTCCTTGGCCTTGATGACCTGGACATAGGTGAGGTTGCCGATAAGGATGGCGAACAGCGCCGTAAAGGCGAACACCGCGCGGGTCAGACGGTTGGCGAGCGCCACGCGTCCGAGTACGCCGGATTCAGGCGTGTCGAGCAGGCGACGGCGCATGCGCGAGCCGACGGAATGGCTGCCGCTGCCGTAGGAAGACGAGGTGGCAAAGCGCGTGCCCGTCGGGGCGGCGGCGGATGCGACCTGATCATCGGTGATGGCGGCCATGGTGCCGGTGCCGGTAAGCTCGGCCTCGCGTCCGGTCGCTTCGTCACCGGCGCGCAGCAGGAGCGCGACGATGATAAAGCTTGCCAGCAGCGAGGAACCGCCCTGGCTCATAAAGGGCAGGGTGACGCCGGTCAGCGGGATCAGGCGGGTAACGCCGCCCACGATCAAAAAGGCCTGGAAGCTGATGGCGGCCGTAAGGCCCGTGGCGCTAAAGGCGGCGAGGTCGGATTTAGCGCGGGCAGCCGTGGTGAGGCCACGCACGGCAAAGAGCATAAACAGGATGAGCACGGCGCCGCCGCCCAAAAGGCCCATCTCCTCGCCGATGGCAGAGAAGATAAAGTCGGACTCGACGACAGGGATGTTGTTGGCCATGCCGTTGCCGATACCAACACCGACCAGACCGCCATCGGCAAGCGAGAAGAGCGACTGGACGATCTGGTAGCCCTGGCCTTTGGCGTCCTTAAACGGATCGACCCAAACTTGGAAGCGCACCTGAACGTGCGACAGGAACTTGTAGGCGCCCACGGCTCCGACGGCTAAGAGCGCAAGGCCGATAACGACATACGAAAAGCGCCCCGTGGCAACGTAGAGCATCAGCAAGAAGATGGTGTAGAACAGCACGGCAGAACCCAGGTCGCGTTCGAAGACGACGACGAGCAGGCACACACCCCACACGGCAAACAACGGCAGCAGCAGTCGCAGGCGAGGGATCTTAAAGCCCAGGATCTTGCGGTTGGAGATGGAGAGCAGCTCGCGGTTCTCGGCCAGGTACCCGGCCAGGAACAGCACGATAAAGACCTTGGCGAACTCGCCGGGCTGGATGGTAAAGCCCGCGATGCGAATCCACAGCTTGGAGCCCGAGATCGTGGTGCCGATAAAGATCGGCAGCATCAGCAGAATGATGCCGATGATGCCAAAGGTGTACTTGTAGCGCATGACTACGTCGAGGTTCTTAACCAACGCGAGCGTTCCCACCATGAGCGCCACCGAGACAAACAGGATGATGAGCTGTGAGATGGCGAGAGCGGGGGCGAGGCGTGTCACGAACGTGATGCCGATGCCCGAAAGTATAAATACGATGGGTAGGATGGCGGGGTCGGCGCCGGGCGCCAAGATGCGCACGGCGATATGTGCCGCGGCGAAGGCGGCAAAGAGGCCGATCGGCACCGCGAGCGTCTCAAAGGAGATGGCGGCGCCCGCGGTGAGCACGTACATCGCATACAGCAGGATGACGGGGAACGCCGAGGCGATGAGCAAGAGCAGCTCGGTGTTGCGGCGACTCATAAGCGGCACTCCCTTTCTAGTTCTTTTCGGAGGCTTCGGCCTCGGCGGACTGTTCGGCGGTTTTCTCGGAATCTGATTCGGAGGTCGATCCCTGATTGGTGTTGTCGCGAATCGTTTGCGCGTCGATCACCTGGCGGGTCTGCTCTTCATCGATCTGGTGGCGGTACTTGGATATCGTGTCCTGCGCATCGTCGACACTTGTTTGCGGAATGCCCGCCTTGAGGCGGTTTTGCGTGTCTTCGGGCAGGTCGGACAGCTTAATGCTGGTTTCGCTCTCGAGCCAGTGGAGTCTGAGTCCGAGCGGCTTGCCGGGCAGGCCGCGCCAGACGGCGACATTGCCCTGGTAGGTACCCAGGTAGTACGAGCCGGTGACACCCGTGTAGGCCCAGATGCCAGCTGCCAGCACAAAGACGAGGGCCAGGATGGCGGCGATAGTAATGTTGCGGCGACGCACGCGCTGCGCCTCGCGCATAACGCCATCGTCAACCAGGTCAACGACTACTACGGTCACGTTGTCGTGGCCGCCGGCGGCAAGCGCCGCGTCCACTAGATTGTCGACGCAGATTTGCGCGGTTGAGGACTGCGTGGCGATGTTCTCGATATCGCTATCGGGAATCATGCTCGAAAGGCCGTCGGAGCAAAGGATCAGGCGGTCGCCTTCCTCGATATGCAGAGTGAAGTGGTCGGCATACATGGCGGGGTCCGAGCCCAGCGCACGGGTGATGACCGAGCGGTTGGGGTGGACGCGAGCCTCGTCTGCCGTAATCTCGCCGGCGTCCACGAGCTCCTCCACGTAGGAGTGGTCGCGGGTCACGCGGATGAGCGTGCCCTCGTGGAGGAGGTAGGCGCGAGAGTCACCCACGTGGGCGATGGCGAGCGTGTCGTTTTCGATATAGGCGCAAGTGGCTGTGCAGCCCATGCCAGGCTTGCCCAGGCCGTTCAGGGCCGCCTCGATTACGGCGGCGTTGGCTGCCTCGACGGCTGCGGCCAGGCGTGCTGCGTCGGCGGACTGCGGGGCCGTCTTGGCAATAGTCTCGACGGCGATGGAAGAGGCTACCTCGCCGGCGGCGTGACCACCCATGCCGTCGCATACGCAAAAGAGCGGCGACTGCACCAGGTAGGAATCCTCATTGTGCGGGCGCACACAGCCAACGTCGGAGCGGGCGCCCCACATGAGTTGCGTGGTGGTGCCGGCATCATAGGTCGAGTCGGTCTCGATGCGCTCCTCGGTCAGGGGCTCAAAGCTCATGGTCGAGCCGGGGTCTTTGAGCTTGGCCTCAACGGCGGCAACGTCGATCTCGGCTGTGTCACCGGGAGAGACGGTGTCGGTCTCGGCGTTTGATTCGGAATCGTCGGTGTCCGGGGAGCCGGGCTCTTCGGACGCGCAGGCGGTCGACTCGTCGTCTTGCGGGCTGACGTCTATAGGCTCGGGCGTCGCAAAGTGCGACGGCGCGGGCGTGCTTTGCGACTGGGCGGCGGGCTCGGTCACGGCATCGGACTCGCTTGCGGGCGCAGGCTGCGGGGCCGTGGGTGCGGGGCCGTCCTCGGGGGATGGCCCCGCCTCGGGCGCCGGCGTAGACGCGGGCGCAACCTCGGATGCCGGGGCTATGGGAAACGCCGGCGCGGCGGGCTCGGGTGCCGCAAACACCGCAGCGCTCTCGTTGATTGCCGCGGCGACGGGCTCTGCAAAGTGAGCCGGCGCCGAGGTTGCTTCGGGCGCTGTGGGCTGGTCCGCAGCATGTGCGCCGATGGGCGCCGCTACGGCATCCTCTTCGTCCTCGTTATCGGCGAGATCCGAAATATCATGCGTTACATGCGAAAGAGGCAGGGAGAACACGGTGTCCTCGGGTTCCACGGGTGCGGAGCCCGCCGGAGCGGCGTGGGCCGGCGCAGCTGTGGCGGCAGCCGGTGCCTCGGTCATAGTCGCGGACTTGTTCTCCTCGTCGATCATCGACGGTTCACCTTCATGACCACATCGCCAATCTGGACTTCGTCGCCCTCGCGCAGCGTTGCGGGCTCCACAAGCTGGCGGCCGTTGACGAGCGTGCCGTTAAGCGAGTTGAGGTCCTCGATGATGAGCGCCGGGCCCTGCAGCGAAAAGCGCGCATGCGAGGCCGAGACGAATGGTTCGTTGATGCAGATGTCCGAAGACGGCGAGCGACCGACGATGACGGGGCCGAGCATGTCTACGTGGATGCCGCGGATACCGCGCGGACCCTTGTCCACATCGATCGTCCAGATAGCCGAGTCGCGGCGCTGTCCGCGCACAAGCCCCACGCCGGTCTTCATGACGGCGAACAGGAAGATATAGAGCAGGGCGACCAGGACGATGCGGCCTGCAAAAAGGACGATATCGATGTTCATAAGCGACTATCCCCTAAATTCAAAGGTGCTCAGGCCAAACGTCAGCAGATCGCCGTTGCGCAGCGGGCAGCGCGTAATGCGGCGGTTGTTGACGAGTGTGCCGTTGGTGGAATTGAGGTCCTCGATCGACCAATCCGAGCCCGTAAAGGTGAGCTGGGCGTGGCGGCGCGACACGTTGGGGTCGCGCAGGGCAATGTCGGAAACTGAGCGCTCGCGACCGATGGTCACCTGTGCGGAGGTGATGCTATGGCTCTCGCCGCTCACGACGTCGACGAGCTGGGCAAGCGGGCGCTGCGGGGCGCGAGTGCTCGCCATGTTGGAGGCGATGCCGGCTGCGGCGCCAAGGCCCACGGCGGCACCAGTTGCGGCGGCTCCGCCCATGCCGGCAAGCGCGTCGCGCGAGACGGTCTGCGGCACCGGGATGGGTGCGGCGGCGGGGTCGGGGACGCTAGGCGCGAAGGGGTCTGCCACGGCAAGCGGGTCGGGAGCGGCGGCGCGAGGCGTCGGCTGCTGCTGGGGCATGGCAGCGGGGCGCTGCTGCTGCGGGGCAGCAAACTGCTGCTGGCCGGCGCGCGGGGCGCTGGCGGCGCGGCTTGCGGCCGAGTTGTTCTGGCCCAGGCCGTTTTGATAGGCGCGCTCTTCTTCGTACAGGCGGCCGAGCGTGGGGGCATCGACATTCTCGGCAAAGACCGAGAACTTGCCGGCGCGCAGCTGCGGATCGATCATAAAGCGCACGAGGGGCTCGCCGACAAAGACATAGCGCCGCTTTTCGGCCTGCGCCTTCACAAACTCGCGGACCTCGCGCGAAAGCTCGGGGTAGAACGGGGCGAGCATGGGATCGTCGTCGGCGGCGATTAGGATGGTATAGAGTGCCGGCGCCGTGTTGACGCCGTTGATCACCAGAGTCTGATCCTCCATGTCGCGAGCGGCCTGCTTGGCAAGCTTCTTAAAGGAGAACGGGGCACGGGTGGCACCGAAGATGCCGGCCACGTGGTCCTCGAAGATGTTCAGGAAGTTCACGAAAGATCACTCTCCGTATAGGTTCTTTGGTATCCGAGCAAATATAGGCATATCCCAACGATTATAGAGGATAGGGTTCCCGCAACTGCCGCCTTGGCGGCGACCGCGGCTGCAAGGCTGGCAATTTCCATATGGTGTGCAAGACAGGATGCCGCTGCGCAGCCGATGCCGGTGACAGCGATGGCGGCGATTGCGGCAAGGTTTGAGCCCTGATCGGCACGCTTGGCATGGGCATTGAGCAGCGCAGATGACGCCGCGGCAGTTGCCGCTACCAGCACAAAGGCAGCCCAAAGGAGTGGGTCTCCCAGCGCTGCGGCAACGTTACTGAGCCCCAGCACGCCTCCGGCTGAAAGCGCGACCGTGGCCAGACGGGCAAAAAGTGCGCCCATGCCCGTTGCCGCGGCGGCGCTTGCCGGGCCGAGCCAAAATGACGCGACGCCGGCGGTGACCCCAGCTGCCAGGAAGGTATTGCCGGTCAGACAGCCAAGCGCGAGTGCACAGGTGAGCGCGGCGCTCGCGGCAGCCTCGGTGCGACCCCAGGCGATCCACCAACCGGACATGGCAGCGGCAAAGATCACCGCGACGGGCAACATCGACAGGATGCCCTGCGCTTGCATGGTGGCATTGGCCATGAGCACCAAAAAGCCCACAGCCGAGATGGCCGAGCCAATCTGGGGGGCCAGGCCAGCCGCCGCCCCGATCGCGATAGCCGCAATGACTAGGCCGGGAAGCGCCGCGACCCCGGCCGTTTGCATCAGCAAAAAGCTAAAGGTGCCGCACGTTAGCGCCGAGATAGTGCGCATGGTGTAGTCGCGCGCATGGCTCCAGCGCGTGCCCGCCCAGCCGAGTGCGGGGTCGACCTCGATGACGTCGTCCTCGTAGTGCGACGGCTCGATATCGTCGAGTTCCTGCTCGTCATCCGAAAGCTCGCCCACCATTTGCTCCAGGCTGCGACGGCCCTCGCGCACGCTGCCCAGACCGGCAAGGAGTTGGTCGCAAAATGCCTCGATGCTGTTGGGGCGGTCTTGCGGCATGGGGGAGAGGGCGCTCATGAGCGCCGCCTCGGCCCCCGGGGGAAAGTGCGGGATCAGTTCGCTGGGATAGGTGGCACCGCCGATGATGCGGTCGAGCGAGTCGGCGGGCGTGGCCGCCATAAAGGGGGCGCTGCCGCACAGGCCCTCGTAGATTACGCAGGCAAGGGCAAAGACATCGGCGCGCTCGTCGACCGTGCCGGTCTCGATATCGAGCTGCTCGGGAGGCATATAGCCGATAGTTCCGCCGCGTGATCCGCCAAAGCCGCCGGCAGACGACAGCCGCGCCATGCCAAAGTCGGTGAGCTTTACATTGCCCGAATGGTCGATAAGCACATTGGCGGGCTTTATGTCCAGATGAAGCACGCCGTTTGCATGGGCAAAGGTGAGTGCCTGACCCAGCGCGTCGGCAATGGCGGCAGCCTCGTCAAAGGTGAGCGAGTGACCATCCACGCGATGCAAAAACTCGGCCAACGACATACCGTCGACATACTCCATGACCAGGTAGGCATAGGCGGTGTCATGCGTAAAGTCGATGACCTGCACGATGTTGGGATGTTGAAGCATGGCGGCAGTGTGCGCCTCGCGCAGGACATCCATGATGTCGCTAGCGGGCATGCCGGCACCGTTGATAAGGGGGATGCGTTTAATGGCGACGCGGCGGCGCAGGTGCGTGTCGCGGCAGATTTCGATGGAGCCAAAACCGCCGGTCGCAAGCGTCTCGAGCGGCTGGTACCGCTTGAGCAGCTCGCGAGAGCTGGTGCCCTCCAAAGGAACGTCCGGCGAGAACCGGGCGGTATGTTGCGAGAAAAGCGGCATGGCCAACCCTCGTGCGTTTAAAGTTCGTTTGCGAGCGGCGGGCGCGGAGCCGAGCCGTTCGCGGTGGCATAGATGCTGCTAGTGTAGCACGCTCGGGTGCATGGGGAGGATAGCGGGATGCGAGGCTGTCTGTCTGGTTTGGTCTTAGCGCTTCTTCTTGTTCTTCTTCTGCTTGCGCTGCTTGCCTTTGGTCTCCTGGGGCTTGTCGCCCTGCTTGGCCTCGGCGGCGGCCTTCTCGGCCTTCATCTTCTTGCGTTTGGTCTCGATGCGGAGTTTTTTGTTGATGCGCGCCTTGAGGAAGGGGCCAAACTGCTCGGCATCGCCGCGAACAAAGGTGTCCTTGGGGATCGTCACGCCCTGGTCGGCGAACATGGCCACAAAGATGCGCTCGCCGTCGAGCACGTGGTCGAGCTTCTCAAACGGGAAGAACTGCGACTTGCCGCTCTTGCCCCAAACCATCAGGCCGTCCTCGTTGGCGGCGACGCGGCGATAGCGGCCGCCCATGGACTCGTCGGCCTCGACGGCGTCGATAAAGTCGCGGGCGAGCGTGTGGTGAAGGTTCTTGCTCCACCAGGCCAAAAAGGCGCCGAATACGATCAGCACGACGCCAAACTTGATCCAGTTGCCGCCGCCCACCAGCATGCCGATGCCGATGAGCGCGGCAATTGCCGCGGCGACATACAGCGAGCCGCGACGCCTGGGCGAGGCGACCAGACGGGCGAAGTCGGTGACCAGGTCGTTTTCGTACTGGTACTCGTTGAGGTACAGGATGCCGTCGTCGGCTGCTGCCTGCGCCTCGAGCGCGACCTCGACCTGGTCGGCTGCTTCGGAGGGAACGAGGTTGCTCTCTGCGTCTGCCATGCTCTTTGGACTCCTATCGCGGCGGGCTCGCCGTACGGGTTATTATGAATGCAGTATGCCGTGCGACCGCATGGCCGTCGCGGCAACAAGTCTCAGTATACCCGGGGGAGCACCCATGGAATCGTTGTACCGAAAGTATCGCCCGCTCACCTTCGACTCCGTGGTGGGCCAGCAGCATATCGTCTCGACGCTCGAGCACGCTATCACCGAGGGACGCCTGTCCCACGCCTACCTGTTCTGCGGACCGCGCGGCACGGGCAAGACCACCATGGCGCGCATCCTTGCCAAGGCGCTGCTGTGCCGCAATGCCGAGGTGGCGCGCGCCGAGGGTGCAAGCGGCTGCATGCCCGACGGTACCTGCGAGGAGTGCGAGCTCATTGCCGAGGGCAACCACCCCGATGTCTACGAGCTCGATGCCGCAAGCCGTACCGGCGTGGACAACGTGCGCGAGGAGATCATCAACTCCGTCAACTTTGCCCCGGTGCGCGGCAAGTACAAGATCTATATCATCGACGAGGTCCACATGCTCACGACGGCGGCGTTCAACGCGCTGCTCAAGACGCTTGAGGAGCCGCCGGCACACGTGATCTTTGTGCTGTGCACCACCGACCCGCAAAAGATTCTGGAGACCATCCTCTCGCGCTGCCAGCGTTTCGATTTCCATCGCATCGGCAACGAGGATATTGAGCATCGCCTGGCATACGTATGCGAGCAGGAGGGCTTCGATTACGACGACGAGGCGCTCGCCATCGTGGCGCGCCATGCCAAGGGCGGCATGCGCGACGCGCTCTCCACGCTGGAGCAGCTGAGCGTTTTTGGCAACGGTTCTGTGCATGCGGACGATGCCCGCTCGCTTTTAGGCGAGGTTTCGGACCAGATTCTGGGCGAGTTTTCCCGCGCCATTGCCGATCGCGATGTTGCCGAGCTCTATGGACTGATCCGTGCGCAGGTCGAGGAAGGAAACGACCTGCTGGAGCTGACGCGCGACCTGGTAGCGCATGTGCGTGACGTGTACGTTGCCTGCGTTGCCGGTGCCCGTGCCGAGCTGTTTGAGGGCGGCTCCGAGCAGGCCGAGGCGCTTGCTGCCGAGGCCGCTGCCTTTGGCGAGCATCCTGCCGACCGCCTGGCCCGCGTGCTGACGGTGCTCGACGATGCCGCACTGGAGATGAGGGGCGCGAGCGACGTGCGCCTGGTGCTCGAGATCGCCTGCACGCGCCTGGCACGTCCCGAGGCCGATTTAACGATTGAGGCATTGGCCGAGCGCGTGGCACGCCTGGAGGCCATGGTTGCCAACGGCGCCGTGCCGGCGAGCGTGGCTGCTGCTCAGGCCACCGCGCCTGCAGCATCCGTACCCGCTGCTGCCCAGCAGCCGACGCTGATCTCGGGTGCCCGAGCCGCTACTCCGGCGGCATCTGCTACCACCGCTGATACGTCCGCGCGCCAGGGCGGTATGCCTTGGGACCGTGGTGCTGCCGCTCCGGCGGCTCAGCCTGCGCCCCGTTCTGCGTCCGTGTCGGCTTCCAAGCCTGCAGCGTCTGCACCTCAGTCTGCGCCGGCTCCGACGCCTCAGCCCGTTGCAGCCCCCGCGCCTGCCACCGCTCCGGCACCTAAGCCCCAGCCCAACACCGCCGCCCAGGTTGCTGCCGCTGGTGCCGCCGAGACCCCCGCGGTCGAGGATGCCGGTGAGCTCCAGCGCAAATGGGCCGAGGTCGTCGAACGCGTCAAGGCTCGTCAGGCCTCCTACGCAGGGCTTTTGCTCAATGCCCGCGCCACAGCAGACGACGGCTCCAAGCTCACGGTCTCGTTCCCCGCGGGCTCGACCTTTGCCATCAAGATGCTCGGACGCGCCGACACGCAGTCGGTGGTCCTGCCGACAGTCAGTGCGGTCTTCGGTCGTCGCACCGTCGACTACGTCCTGGATGGAGGTGGCACGCTGGCTCCTCAACATGAGGAGCATTCTCCATCTGCACGGGCTGCGGCATCTGCGGACCCGCAACCCGTGTCCTCGGCGGCCCCTGCATCCTCGAACGTCAGCGCGATGCAGCCAAAAGCGGCACCGGTAGCGGCACCGACCCCGTCGGCGCCTGAACTCGCTGCGCCCAAACAGGCTGCTCCGGTCCCCGCGCCCAAGCCCGCCGCCGCGCCTGCGCCCAAGTCATCCGACCTGGGCAAAGCCCCCTGGCTGCGCTCCGACAACCCCGCTGGCGCTCCTGCCACGGGCAAGCTCCCGACCGAGCCCGCACCCCGAGCGCCCGAGCGCGCGTCCGCTCCCAAGGCTCAGCCGTCTGCGCAGTCTGCACCGTGGGAATCCGAGCAGGTGCCCTACGATGACGCCATGGTCGGCGGCTTTGCAGGCGATGCGAGCGGGGACGATCTGCCTCCGTTCGACGTGCCGGGTGCGACGCCCGCGCCCAAGCCCGCTGCAACTGCCCCCAAAGAGGAGGACGCTCCTGCAGCTCCCTGGGAGTCCAACCCCGGCGCGGGCAGTCCCTTCGGCCATCAGGGCGCAGCCCCATGCATCCCCCAGACCGAGGACGAGGCCAAAGCCCTCATCCGCAGCGTCTTCGGTCAGTCCACCATCTTCAAGCCGGTGGAGTAGCTGTACAGGCGGGTATACTGCTCAAGAAGAGACGTCTTTGAACGGAGCGAGCTTATGATGTGGGAATATGTCCGCCTTGAGGACGATACGCAAGTTTCATATTCCGAAGTCCGTGAGGACAATACGGTGAAGGTCGTTGTGGAGCGCCCACGCGATTGGGGTTTTGACACGGCGGAGTGCATCTTGCCGGCATTCAATTGGGTGTCGCACGAGGGCTTTAGCGAAGCAGACCTCAAAGAACTCGATGATTTTGTACGCAACAATGCCCCGCTCATCCTGCGTTTTGCCTACGAAGGCGGACGAGTCTATGCCTAGTCTGTTTCGACTCGGGCCGTACATCATCTTCTTCTGGACGGGGGAGAACGGCGAACCTGTCCATGTTCACGTTGCGGTCAAGCGCCCCACTGCCGAGGCAACCAAGATATGGCTTACCCGCTCCGGCGGATGCAAGCTGGCCCATAACAAGGGCGATATTCCTGCTCGGGATTTACGCGATATCATGCAGTTTGTTTCATCTAACCATGCGCTGATTTGCAAACGCTGGAAAGAAGCAACCGGTGGGCTGTCGTTTTACTGTTGAGAATCGCTTGCTGGGCTTAGGACCCCTAGCCCTTTAGGGGCTCTTTATCCGGGCGCATTTGAATTTCGGACATGTGTAGCGTGGTGCCGCGTGTCTCGCATTCGAGCAGGCAGATGCGTGACGGTCGGCCTAGGGTGCTGAGGTCGACACGATACGTCGCGCGGCTGTCCGTGTACTCGACTTGCTCGGCGTCGAGGGTTGCTCCGATTGTCAAGAAAGCGCCTGGTTCGGCACCGACAATCTTGGAGTCCTTTATCTTGACCTTGAACTCTTGGTAGAGGGACGGGCTGTTGTAGTAAATGGTTCGGGTTCCGTCGGTGCATTCATCGGTCGTCTCCCATTTGACGACGGGCTGGTCCGAGCTGGCTATCAGCAGTTCTGCTCCAAAAGCTATGGCATGGGTGATGATAACCAGTAATACCCAGACGACAAAGAGATAGAGAACCACATATGCAACGGGGTGTTTTGAGCGGATGTTTTGGAGCGCGTCGGGGGCATTCATGGGGCACCTCCAAATTGCAATCTATGACAATCAAATTATACCCTGCCGCCATGTGCTCCGCCTCGAGCAGCGGTTTGGCATTTAGCTATTTAGTGGCACACATGAAATGCCGGATTCGGCTCTACTAGATTGAGTATG
>CABUVC010000019.1 GCA_902494855.1 uncultured Collinsella sp. | reverse complement strand
GACGCCCGCCCCGCCGCCTCCGATGCCGCCGGCAGACGCTGCCGCTTCGCCGCATCGAGCTCCGGTCATCTGCGCCATTTCGGGTTCGGGCGGTTGCGGCAAGTCGACGATCGTTGCCACCATGGCACACACATCGTCGCTGTTGGGCTTGCGTGCCGCCGTGCTCGACCTGGACCTGATGTTTGGAAACCTTTACGACTTGTTAGGCGTCGATGCTCCGCGCGATATGGCGGCACTTATCGAGCCGTCGGCGGCGGGCACGCTCACCGAGCCGGATATCGTAGCCGCTTCGATGCGCGTGGCACCGGGCATTACGCTCTGGGGTCCCGTCGCGGCGCCCGAGCAAGCCGAGCTCATGGCACGTCCGGTGGAGCTACTGCTTGATGTTCTGCGTCGCGAATCCGACGTGGTCTTTATCGATACTTCGGTCTTTTGGGGCGACGCCGTGGCGGCTGCGGTGGCGGCGAGCGACCGTTGCCTGGTCGTTGGCGATGCGGCGGTGTCGTCCGCGGCATCGGCATCGCGCGTCATTGAACTGGCAGGTCGAGTAGGTGTGCCGCGCACGCGCATGAGCGCCGTGTTCAACCGGTTCGGTGCGCGCGGGGCAGACGAGGACGTCGCCATGCGCTTTGAGATTGCCTGTGCGTTGAGCTCCAAGATTCGTATCGCCGATGGCGGGCAGGATCTCGCCGCGCTCATGGCGTTTGGGCGCGCTGACGAGGCAGTGGGGCAGACCAGCGCTTTTGCGACTAGCGTGCGCGAGGCCACGCGCGAGATGCTCGTGGAACTGGGGTGCGCCGTCGGCCCTTGGAGCGATATGGTCGCCGACCGTGCAACGCGCACCGAACGCCCGCGTATCCGCCTTCCCTGGTCGCGCGAGGGTGATCAGCGATGAGCCTGCAAACGAGGATTAAGGCTGCCGGCGCTGCGGCGGCAGCGCCTGTAGATGCGGGGCGTCGCCGCGCCGTGAAACGACGCACCAAGCGCGCCGTGATGGACCGCATGGGTTACGACGAAGTGGCGCGTATCAGCGCCTATATCGACCCGGCACTTGCCCGCTCGGAATTGCGTCCTGCGGTGGAGGCGGCGCTCAATGTTGAGGAGCCGACCGATCTCGCGACGCCCGAGCGCGAGACCATCATCGACGAGATTTTGGATGACGTGGTGGGCTTGGGGCCGTTGCAGCCGCTCATCGAGGACGACACCGTTACCGAGATCATGATCAACGGCTGCCGCTCGGCTTTCTTTGAACGCGGCGGCGTCTTGTACCCCATCGAGCATGCGTTTGAGGATGATGAGCAGATCCGTGTGCTTATCGACCGCATCATCTCGCCACTTGGCCGCCGTATCGACGAGCGCAGCCCCATCGTCAACGCCCGCCTCAAAACGGGCTATCGCGTCAACGCGGTGATTCCGCCTGTGGCGATTGACGGACCGATTCTCACCATCCGAAAGTTCTCGGACCGTATCTGCTCGCTGGACGAGCTCGTGGTGTTGGGATCGCTGCCGCTTTGGTATGCGCAGCTGCTGTCGTGTGCGGTGTCGCTGCGACAGGACCTGGCGGTTGCGGGGGGCACGGGATCTGGTAAGACCACCCTGCTCAACGCGTTGTCATGTGAGATTTCCACCGGCGAGCGCATCGTGACGATCGAGGACTCTGCCGAGCTCAAGTTTGCGCATCATCCGCACGTGGTGCGCCTAGAGGCGCGCGAGGCTTCAATTGAGGGTGAAGGCGCGGTGACGATCCGCGACCTGGTAACTAATGCCCTGCGCATGCGCCCCGACCGCATCGTGGTGGGCGAGGTGCGCGGTGCCGAGTGCTGCGACATGTTGCAGGCCATGAACACGGGCCACGACGGGTCGCTCACCACACTTCATGCGGGTTCAGAACAGGAGACCGTGGTGCGTCTGACGTTGCTTGCACGTTATGGCATCGATCTGCCGAGCGAGCTCATCGAGGAACAGATTGCCATGGCGCTCGACGGCATCGTGATGTCCGAGCGCCATGCCGATGGCAGGCGCTTCGTCTCCTCGTATTCGGGGGTGCGACGCGCCGCATCGGGCGGCGTAGAGCTCGAGCGCTATGTGACGTTCGATGCCGCCGAGCGCACCTGGACGCTTGACCGCGAGCCGCCGTTTATCGCAGAAGGCCTGCGGTCGGGGACGCTCACACAAGAGGAGGTGGACGAATGGAGATCGCTGTGCCCCTCGTCGTAGGGGGCTTGGCAGGGCTTTCTGTCGCGACGGCGTGCGGGGCGGAACCTCGTGTGCCGCAGGTACCGCCGGCGGAGCTGGCACGTCAGGCGCTCGAGACGGTGGCAGAGAAGCTGCCGCGTGAGCTGGTGGAAAACGATCTACTGAAAAAGATCGCCCGTTCGTGGGCATCGCTGGCTCCGGCGCATCGCCTTGGCCTCGTGATCGAGGATGCTTCGGGATGTTTGGCGTTTCTGCTGCTATCGAGCGGTGTCTGCTGCGTTTTACTAACGATGGTGTCGTTATCGCCCCTCGGATTTGCCTTGGGACTTGTTGCTCCGTTTGCCGTTGGTGCCGCTCGGGATGGCTTTGAGAGCCGGCGCGAGCAACACGATGCAGAAGAGGCAATGCCCGAGGCGTTTACCGCACTTTCCATGTCGCTTGCCTCGGGACATTCGCTGGCCCAGGGCATGCGCTTTGTGGGCGCTCATGCGCAAGAGCCAGTGCATACCGAGTTTTTGCGGGTGGCGGCGGCGATCGATTGCGGCATCTCGGCGACCGACGCGCTCGATGACTTGCTCGTGCGTATCGACGCCCCCGGTCTTTCGCTTGTGACCTTGGCGCTTAAGGTGTCTCAGCGCACCGGCGCTCCGCTTGCCGACTTACTGTCCGAGGCGTCGAGCATGGTGGGGGGGCGCATTGAGCTCAAGCGCCGCCTGGATGTTAAGACGTCGCAGGCTCGCATGTCTGCGCATATGGTCGCGGCGATGCCGGCGGGCATGTGCGCGGTGTTGGCGCTGCTTTCGGCAGATTTTCGTCGCGGTCTTGCGACGCCTGCCGGCGCGGGCGCTGTGGTGCTGGGTCTTGCCCTCAACGCCGTTGCCCTGGTGGTTATCCGGCGCATTATGCGGGTGGAGCTATGAACGCCCCGGTTGCAGTTGCGGCTTGCCTGTGCGCCCTGAGTGTATTTGTCGCGACGGGTTTGGATCGGGCGGATGCACGCAAGATCGCAGGGGCCTGCAAGCGCGAGGCGGTGCTGGTCGCTGCCGCGGGTCGCTCGGCGGTCGATGCTCTGACCGCGCGAGTGAAGGGCGCGGTTGGAGCGGGCGGCCCGGCGCGAGTGTCGCTCGGCGAAGTGTCCGAGATGATCGATGTTGTGCGCTTGGGTCTTTCGGCCGGTCTTTCGTTTGATGCGGCGCTTGAGATTTTCTGCGCCAACCGCCGGTCAGTGCTGGCTCTTCGCCTTGAGCGCGCCTGCATGGCGTGGCAGGTGGGCGTGGGCACGCGTGAGGACGAGTTGTTGGCCGCCGCGCGCGACCTGGACGTGCGAGCGCTCGAGACCTTTGCCATCACGGTGGGGCAGGCGCTCGCCTTGGGTGCCCCACTTGCCGAGACACTGGCTGCTCAAAGTCGCGAGATCCGTGCGGCTCATCGCGCCGCGGTCGAGCGCGAGATCGAGCGTGCGCCCGTCAAGCTGCTGATTCCCACCGGCACGCTCATCTTGCCGGCGTTGCTTCTGTCCATATTGGGCCCGCTGCTGGGAGCAGGCGGGATGATGTAGGGAGGAATACATGAACACGATGACTGACGCTGCTGGCAAGGTCCAGGGCTGGGCGTTTTGCCGGGCGGCACATGTTCGTCAGCGCACCAAGGAACTATTGCAGGAGGAGAGCGCACAGGGTACCACCGAGTATGCCATCTTGGTCGGCGTGCTCGTGGTGATCGCGATTATCGCCATCGTCGCATTTAAGGGCAAGGTCCAAGATCTATGGAACGCTATCAGCGAGGGCATCAACAGCCTGTAGAGGGCGAGCGCCCCGTCGGGGTGCTGCTGGTGTTTGCTTGCCTGACCGTGGCGATAGCGGCGGTGCTTTGGGGGCTTAACGCCGCGCGGCAGCAGCGTCCTGGGACCGCCTCCGATTTGGGCTCAGATTCGGCGGTGGCGTCTCAAAAAGATGAGATGCGAGATACGGACGATTCGGATGTCGCTGTCACGGCGCAAAACTTTCTGCGGACGCTCGACAAGCGGTCTGGCACTGCGACGGATTCGCCTGAGGGCAACGCGATTGCGGTCCGACTTGCATGGTCCGAGGACCGACCGATGACCGAAGCGGCGGCGGATATGCTGCGTGCCTATCGCGAGGTACCCACGGCGCAACTTGCTCTGAGCGGCTATCTCGACATCAAGGGAAACGTGTGGGGCGCCATCGTGCGCGACGGACGCGGCTGGGTCGATATGGTGACAATTGCCGCGGATGCTGGCGATGCTTCGTGTCGTCTGCGCGCCGTGCGCCTGAGCCCGCAGGCAACGGACTCAAAGGAGGGATCGTGAAATGCATGATGTCCTGCGTGAGGAATCTGCCCAGGCGACGGTCGAATACGCCATCGTCACGGTGGCGCTGTTATCGATCGTGCTGGCGATCGCGGGGCTTTGGCGTGCCGGCACCGATGGGCGCTTGGCGGCGCTGGTTGAGCGGGCGGCATCCCATGGCGTTGCCTCGACGTCGGTTATCGACGCCGCTGCGGCCGCTAAGGACATCGCGTTGTATTGATGCCGCGCGCGAGGACCGGGCGCAGTCTACGGTCGAGGCCGCTTTTTTGCTGCCGACGTTTCTGACACTCATCCTTCTCGCGCTGCAACCGGTGTGCCTGCTCTATACGCGCGCGGTCATGGAGTCTGCCGCCGCCGAGACCGCGCGGCTCATGACCACGACGACGGCGGAGGACGACGATCTTAAGGAGTTCGCCCGCCGCCGACTTGCCGCAGTGCCCAACGTTTCGATCTTTCATGCCGGCGGGCCGTTGTCGTGGGATATCGAGCTTGGCCGGGCCGGTGCGGGTGGCGTCTCGTCCGTGTCCGTTTCCGGCGAGGTCAAGCCGTTGCCTGTGATCGGTGCGTTTGCGCAGGCTATGGGTGGTACCGCCGAGGGCGGCTACGTTGAGCTCAAGGTCGATGTCTCGTATCAATCGCGTCCCGAATGGCTGGAGGGAGATTATGATTCGTGGATTGCTGCATGGGATTAAGCGTTTCTGGTCTAGACGCGTTTTGACGCACCGTCCGAGCTGCCATCGCAAGCGAGGCGGCTTTATGGGTCGAGCCGGTGTCGATCTGTTTATCGAAGACGGCGCCTATACCACGCTTTCTTCTGCCGTGGTCATCCTAGTGGTGCTCACATTGTTGTTTTCGTCGACCGCGGCGATATGGAGCATGTCGCGTGCCGGGGATACCCAGGTGGCGGCTGATAGCGGCGCGCTGGCGGGTGCCAACGTAGTGTCGTCCTATCACACGGCTGCCACGGTGGTTGATGCGAGCATCTTGAGTCTGGGGCTGGCGGGGTTTGCCACGATCGGGACGGGCCTGGTCGCCATCCTCATCCCGGGTGCCGAGCCGGTTGCCGGCAATATGGTCGACACCGGGATTGAGATCATTAAAACGCGCAACAAGTTTGCCAAAAGCGCATCGGAAGGCTTACAGAAAATCGAGACGGCCCTGCCGTATCTGATCGCCGCGCGTGCCACGCAGGCGGTGTCGGCGCAGGATACCGATAGTGTGACCTATACCGGTACGGCGCTTGCCGTGCCCAGGACATCCGAGTCTGACTTCGCTGCGCTCAAAGGATCAGAGATCTCGACCGATACCATTAAAGACACATCAGATGATTTAGAGCGTGCGGCCGAGGAACTGCGGAAGGCTTCTGAGGACACGGCGAAGGCTAAAGAGCGTGCTTGGCTGGCGGATTGTGGTGGGTCTGACAAGGGCTCGGTCGGCAGCTGTTCTTGCATGTGGGAGCGTGCGAAAAGCCTAACGGATCTCTCCGGTGTTCAAAATCCGCATTACTCATCGAGCGTTACGTGGGAGCCCCAAGTTGCCCTTGATCGCGCGAAGGACTACTACCATTGGCGTCTGACAAATGAGAAGGCCCACGGCTCGAGTGTCGAGATGAAGGCAGAGTCTGCGGCGCGTAAGGCGTTTTATACCTATGCGAGCGCGGAGGTCGATCGGGCGCATATAACCGAGAACGGAGACAGGGTTTCCTCCTATATTCCGCTGCTGCCGCGCAACTCTGATGAGGTTCGGGCGACGGAACTCTATACCGATGCGGTGTGGCCGACGAGCGTGAACGATGACAAGGCGTATCTGCATTACGGGACGACCTGCCCTAACTATAAGAAAGGGACGCCGAGCGGATTTGCTTCGGTTGCCGATTACGATGGACAGGATAAATGCAGCAAATGCCATTTTGGCGTTTTGTCGCTTGGTGCTGTTGCGGCGCCTTCAACCTCTATCGAAAACGGCTTCGAATATCACTTCGACGAGTTCAAAAAGGCCTTGGAGGAATACGTCAAATGTCGGAACAAAGAGCTTGAGCTCATGCGTCAGACCGAGGATGAGGCCGACCGTGCGAGCAATGCGTTTGACCAGGCCATTAAAGCGCTTTCGGGCGAGCGTCCGCGTATCGCTCCGCCCGGTCGCAACGGCGTGGTTGCCTTTGCGGTTTCGGGTGCCATCTCGAGCCCCGATGAGCTCAACTCTTCGTTTAACACGGCAGTCAGGCTTGGCGATCGCGGTGCCATCTCTGCCGCGGTGCTGGCGCCCGATGAGGCGACGGCGCAAAACAACGTGCTTTCGCGATTTTTCTCGACATTGAAGGAACGCTCGGGTGGCGTTGCCGGCGTACTCGACGGCGTCATGGATGTTTGGGGACGGCTGCTCGTAGGATACGGTGATATCCAAGGTTCGGCCGACGAACTTATGGACGAGATGATTAAAGGCCTAGGAGGGGGCAGCGGCGCGTTGGGCTCCATCGCATCGTGGCTCGGCGATACCGTTTCGGCGTCCGTGGCGGCGCTGGGTTTGGAACCGTGCGACTTGCGCCTGCGAAAGCCGGTGCTGACTGATTCCGCCAACGTCATTAAGAGCCCGGGGTCTGACATTGCTGGTCTCTCTCAAGCGCAAGATAAACTGCGAAGTATTCCGTTGGGCGTGACCGATCCCAAGGCGCTTTGCGAGGCGTTGGAATATCAAGTCGAACGCACCATCAGCGGTACGGTGTTCACGCTTGCGGAGATTCCTCTGCCCGGCGGCGGCTCCATCCCGCTCACCGTCGATGTCGCCACGCTGGTTGGCGCTCTGGGCGGTGGGTCGTAATGAGTATCCGCATGCGTCTGCGCGAGGAGCGCGCCCAAGCGACGGTGGAGATAGCAGTGGTTACGCCCGTTTTGCTGGTGCTGGCACTCATCGTATACAACGTCATGATCTATGCCAGCGCTGTCGCGCGCTTCGACCGCGTGGTGCCCGACATCGTGTTGGCGCACGCCGTGGCGCCGAGCGGGGAGGGCGACGAAAGCTCTGTCGATGCCTCGGCGACGGTCCGGACTCAAATTCTGAATGCCATGGAAGGCTATGACTTGCAGATCGAAGTGTCGAGCGAGCAAGGCGCGGAGGCATCGGATGGTGGCCTGCTCTCCCTATCCGGTACGTTTAGGACCTACACCTGCACCATGCACTATGAGCCGTGGCCGACTTCTCTCAGCATCGCTGGCGTTCCGCTGGGGGCGCCGACAACGTTGTCGCACGAGCGCGCGGTGACGGTCGATCCATGGCGTCCGGGGGTGGTCATGTGACCGCGGTCTCGTCCTACATCGCCTACGCGCGGGCACTCAATAGGCTGGGCTGGACGCCGGCCGAGTTTGCGGTGGCGGAGTCGTTTGCCGTGCGCCTGCGCGGCATGCTGGGACGGTGTCCGGTTGCCGCCAACGGTCTGCCGCTCGTCATGGCATTTCCACGCTGCTCTTCGGTCCATACGTGTTTTATGGCCTATCCCATCGATATCGCCTTTATCGATGCACGTGGCTATGTCCTCGTATGCTACGAAAACGTACGTCCCTGGCGTATGTGCTCCTGCCCCGGCGCCTGGGCCGTACTAGAGCGTCCTTCAATCATTGTTTCGACCCCTGCTCTCCAACGCGTGCCGGCTTAAGAATTGGCGACAGCGGACTTTCGTCATACGAAATTGGGTAAGATGGAGGAGAAGATGCATGGATGTTGAGATCCATCCCAACGCTAAAAAGCACCTGACGGAAAAGCAGGTGCTTAGCGCTTGGCTTGCGGTTACTGAGTGCATTCGTCGCGAGCCGAAGGACGAGCCGCCGAGATGGCTTGCGATTGGATGGCTCCCAGACGGACGAAGCGTGGAGCTTGTCGCGGTCGAGCTTGTCCGTGGGGGCTTATCATTCATGCCTTGTCTCCAGTCCAGAAGATATTTTGGCAGGAGATTGAACGGGCTCGGCAAAGGGGTCGATGATGGGCAAGACGTATACGGCCGCTAATGGTCAGGTTGTAACGGATGAAATGATTGACGCGTGGTGCGAGTCGTACGAGCGCGGAGAGTTTCCGGATGGCGAACACACCGTTGGTGGGATCGTGCATGGACGGCCCCCACTCTCAGGTGAGGGGACGGCAACGCTGTCGGTCAAGATTCCTCTGGGAATGAAGGAGGCCATTCGTCGACGGGCGGCTGCCGAGGGGATGACGCCAAGTGAGTTTGCCCGTGCGGCTCTGAGCGAAAAACTTCTTGCTGCCGGCTGATGCCTCTGACGTGCCGATTTAAAGAACCGAGGCTGTGCTCAAAAACTTTTTTGAAATTCTCGGTTGACCGGAACGCGTCCTTGGTTATACTAATCAAGCCTTGAAACAAGGCACACCTCAAATGGCTGGGTAGCTCAGTTGGTAGAGCAGAGGACTGAAAATCCTCGTGTCAGGGGTTCGATTCCCTTCCCCGCCACCTTGAATTGACTAGGACCTCTGCAAAGGGGTCCTTTTCTTTTATGTAGGGTTCTGCGGAAACTGCGTCCCAGAATAAGGGCTCAGAACGGGACACACTTTCCGGTGCCTGCCTTTGGCGCGCGTACACCCCTCGTCGCACCATTCCGAGCCCGCCCGCCCCAGACATTCCTCCCACTTTCGCGTTACTTTGCAGACCGTTCGGTCGCCTGTCCGCACACGCGGGTATACTCAAAACGATACTTATCCTACGCAATACGATGCGGGTTCGACCTGCATGATCCGAAGGGGGCAGTGATGGAGAGGATACTCGGCGTTAATCTCTCTGGCTGGTTTATTCCCGAGCCTTGGGTGACCCCGTCGCTGTACGCGGCGACCGGCGCATCCAACGCAGCCGAGCTGCAGGAGGCCATGGGTACCGCCGCCTATAACGAGCGCATGCGCCGCCATTACGAGACGTTTGTGAGCGAGGACGATTTTCGCCGCATGGCGCAGATCGGTCTCAATGCCGTGCGTCTGCCGGTGCCCTGGTATGCCTTTGGCTCACAGGAGTCCGATGCCTCCTACATATCGGTTGTCGATTACATCGACCGCGCAATTGAGTGGGCTGCCAAGTACGACATCCGCGTGCTGCTCGATCTGGCAACCGTGCCCGGTGGCCAGGGCGATTCCAACGATTCGCCCACCACGCCGGAGGCTGTTGCCGAGTGGCATTCGTCCACCAACGGCCGTCATGTCGCACTCGACGTGCTCGAGCGCTTGGCCGATCGCTATGGCGAGGCCGAGAGCCTGCTGGGCATTGAGCTGCTGGACACGCCGCAGATGAGCGTTCGCAAGAGCCTCTTCACCATGACGGATGGCATTCCTGCTCACTACCTGCGCAATTTCTATCGCGATGCCTACGAGCTCGTTCGTTCGTATATGCCCGAGGATAAGATCGTCGTCTTCTCGTCTTCGGGGCATCCCAGCGAGTGGAAGCATTTTATGCGCGGCGCCAAGTACAAGAACGTCTACATGGACCTTCACCTGTACCATTACCGCGACGAGTACGCGCTCGACATCACGAGCCCCCGCGGGCTGACGACGGCGATTTCGCGTAACAAGCGCGAGCTTAAAGAAGCGATTTCGACTGGGTTCCCCGTGCTGGTGGGCGAATGGTCGGGTGCGGCGATCTTTGCCAACTCGTCGGTTACGCCCGAGGGCCGCAATGCCTACGAGCGCGTGTTTATCGCCAACCAGCTGGCTTCGTTTGCGCCGGCTGCCGGTTGGTTCTTCCAAACGTGGAAGACCGAGAAGCGCATTGCAGCATGGGACGCTCGCGCGGCGCTCGGTACGCTCGAACGCGGCATGATTGAATAGGTTGATATGACGCAAAACAGCGCCCACACGGGCAAACTCTATGTGGTCGGTACGCCCATCGGTAACCTGGGCGACCTGTCCCCGCGCGTTGGCGAGGCGTTTGCCGCCGCCGATGCCATTTGCTGCGAAGACACGCGTGTGACGTCAAAGCTGCTGATGCACCTGGGAATTTCCAAGCCGCTTGTCCGTTGCGACGAGAATGTGATCGCTAGCCGCGCTGCCGGCCTGGTCGACCGTCTGCTGGCGGGGGAGACCCTCGCCTTTGCCTCGGACGCCGGCATGCCGAGCGTGTCCGATCCCGGCCAGGCGCTGGTCGAGGCGGCGCGTGAGGCCGATGTGCCTGTCGAAGTTATTCCCGGACCCTCTGCTTGCGTCACGGCACTCGTTTCGTCCGGCATTCCCTGCGAGCATTTTTTCTTCGAGGGCTTTTTGGGCCGAAAGCACGGCGACCGTGTGCGCCGTTTGCAGCGCCTTGCCGTGGTGCCCGGCGCACTCATCTTCTACGAGTCTCCACATCGCATCGTGGCGACGCTCGAGGCCGTGGCGGAGGTCTTTCCCCAGCGTGAGGTTGCCGTCTGCCGCGAACTCACCAAGCTGCACGAGGAGGTCTTGCGCGGGCCCGCTGCCCAGCTTGCCGAGGAGCTGCGTGCTCGCGGCGAGGTAAAGGGCGAGATCGCGCTGGTCATCGCGCCGCCGAGCGAGGATGAGGAGGCCGGTATCGTGCCGGTCGGCGCCACGGCAGCGGATCCCGACGAGGCCCTGCGCGAGGATATCCGCGCCGCGCTCGAGGAGGGGGAGCCCGCGTCTGCGGTGGCCAAGCGCCTGTCTCAGAAGTATTCGCGCCGCAAGCGCGATGTCTATGCCATGGTGCTCGATATGCAATAGATGGAGGATATCCAGCCCTTGCGCTAGAATCATCCTCTGTATGCAACGTTTTTCTGGAGGACAAACCCCATGGATCAAAGCAAGCCTTCGTTCTTTATCACGACGCCCATCTACTACGTCAACGCCGATCCGCACCTGGGCACGGCTTATTCCACCATCATCGCCGACGTTCAGGCTCGCTATCGCCGTTCCGCCGGCTATAACGTCAAGTTCCTGACCGGCATGGACGAGCACGGCGAGAAGGTCGCCGAGGCCGCAGCCAAGCATGGCATGACGCCGCAGGAGTGGACCGATAGCCAGGCCCCGCACTTCAAGGAGCTTTGGAGCAAGCTCGAGATTTCCAACGACGACTTCATTCGCACTACCGAGCCGCGCCAGCATCATGCCGTGCAGTACCTGTGGGAGCGCATGAAGGAGTCCGGTTACCTGTATAAGGGAAGCTACGACGGTTGGTATTGCGTGCCTGACGAGACCTACTTCACTGATACGCAGGTCCAGAAGGGCGACGAGGAGTACGGCAGCGTCGGCCAGCATCTATGCCCCGACTGCCACCGTCCGCTTGAGCGCGTCCAGGAGGAGTCCTACTTCTTTAAGCTTTCCGCCTTCCAGGACAAGCTTCTCAAGCTCTATGACGAGCACCCCGACTTTGTCGAGCCTGCGTTCCGCATGAACGAGGTTCGCAGCTTTGTCGAGGGCGGCCTCAACGACCTTTCCGTGAGTCGCACGAGCTTTGACTGGGGCATCCAGGTTCCGTTTGACGAGGGCCATGTGACCTATGTATGGTTTGACGCGCTGCTCAACTATATGACGGCCGTCGGCTACGGTGTCGACACCGACGAGGCGCGTGCCGAGCTGGCCTATCGCTGGCCCGCGCAGTTCCACATCGTGGGTAAGGACATCATCCGCTTCCACTGCGTCATTTGGCCCGCCATGCTCATGGCCATCGGCGAGGCCCTGCCCGAGCACGTCTTTGCCCACGGCTTCCTGACCGTGCGCAATGCCGAGACCGGCAAGGCCGAGAAGATGTCCAAGAGCCGCGGCAACGCCATCGCTCCGCAGGATGTTATCGACATGCTGGGCGTCGAGGGCTACCGCTATTACTTTATGACCGACGTGGTCCCCGGCACCGACGGCGCCATCAGCTTCGATCGTATGGAGCAGGTCTACAACGCCGATCTGGCCAACAGCTGGGGCAACCTCATTTCGCGCTCGCTCAACATGAGCGCAAAGTACTTTGACGGCTGCGCCCCGGCTAAACCGGCGTCTGCCGACGCGTTCGATAACCCGCTGGCAAAGATCGCCGATGGTCTGGTCGAGCGCTACATGGCCAAGATGGACGTGCTCGATTACGGCGGAGCCAAGGACGAGGTCATGGAGCTCATTCACGCCGCCAACCACTACATCGAGGACTCCGAGCCTTGGGCACTTGCCAAGGACGAGGCCAAGGCTGACGAGCTGGCGTTTGTGATCTACAACCTGCTCGAGGCCATCCGCATTGCTGCTCACCTGCTGATGCCGCTCATGCCTCAGACCTCTGCCGAGGCCCTGCGCCGCCTGTCCTGTGAGGGCGAGGCCGCGAGCGACGACCTCAAGGGCATTTGCACTTGGGGCCTGCTTGCCGGCGGTCAGCCCGTCGAGAAGGGCGATCCGCTGTTCCCGCGTCTGGCGTAGAGACCGCGCGAGCGCCATATCGGCAATTTGCTGTTTAGCTGTAAGGGCATGGCCGCCACGGTCCATGCCCTTTTGTTTCAAGACGCCGCCATCATGCTAAGGAGGCAACCATGACAACTTCGCCTTTGGCAAACCCCACGGCCACCAGGGAGCTGCTGGAGGAGTTTGGCCTTGCGACCAAGCATCGCCTGGGCCAGAACTTTCTAATCGACAATCATGTGATCGAACGTATCTGCGAGCTTGCCGAGCTTGCAGGTGACGAGCGCGTACTCGAGGTGGGTCCAGGTTGCGGTACGTTGACACTTGCGTTGCTGCAGGAAGCGGCGTGCGTTACGTCCATTGAGGCCGATCCCGAGCTCGAGCCGGTGCTCGATGCCCACGCCGCCGACTATGCCAACTTCCGCTTTATCATGGGCGACGCGCTTAAGGTGGGCCCGGAGCAGATTGAGCAGGCTGCGGGCGGTGAGCCGACGGTATTTGTCGCGAACTTGCCCTATAACGTGGCGGCGACGATCATTTTGCAATTTTTCCAGACGATGCCGGCGCTCAAGCGCGCCGTCGTCATGGTGCAAAAGGAGGTTGCCGATCGCATTGCCGCGGTGCCGGGCAACAAGACCTATGGCGGCTATACGGCAAAGCTTGGCCTGTATGCGCAGGTAACGGGTCGCTTTGAGGTGCCGCCGCGTTGCTTTATGCCGGCGCCACACGTGGACTCGGCCGTTGTGCGTATCGACCGTGTTGACGGTGTGGTGCCCGAAGGACTCGATCGCGAATTTGTGGCCCGCGTGATTGACGCTGCATTTGCTCAGCGTCGCAAGACCATCCGCAATTCCATGAGCGCCAACGGCTTTGCCAAGGACGTGCTCGATGCCGCCTTTGAGGCTTGCGGTATCGCACCCACCACGCGCGCCGAGACGCTCGGCGTTGCCGACTTTGTGTGCCTGGCTCGGGAGCTTTCCCATGACGCTTAATGCCGAACGCGTGACGTTTACCAAGAAAAAGAAGACGGTTGATTGTCCCGTGCCCTTGGCACCGCTTGCCGACACACATGCGCATCTGCTTTCGTTCTGGGGCAAGGATGTGCCCGAGACACTCGTGCGTGCCAAGGCGGCGGGCATCGACCTGTTGGTGACGGTCTTCGACCCCATCGCCGACAAGCGCAGCGTGACGGACTATAGCGACTGGCTCGTGCGCGAAATTCTGCCGATGCAGGATATCCCGCAGATCAAGTATCTTGCCGGCGTGCATCCGTATGGCGCGCCGGACTATACCGACGACATTCACGCGCAGGTTGTTGCTGCGCTTGATGACCCTTTGTGTGCCGGTATTGGCGAAATCGGTCTGGACTACCACATGGATTACGACGACGACATCACGCCGGCGCCCCACAGCGTGCAGATTGATTGCATGGCGCGCCAGCTCGAGCTTGCCGTGTGTCGTAACGTGCCGGTGGAGCTGCATCTGCGTCACGAGGACATGGACCAGGAGCGTACCTCGCACGTGGACGCCTACAACGTGCTGCGCGAGGTGGGTGTGCCTCAGGCCGGTTGCGTGCTGCACTGCTTTGGCGAGGACCGCGCCACGATGGAGCGCTTTGTGGAGCTGGGCTGCTATATCGCCTATGGTGGTGCGGCCACCTTTAAGCGCAACGACGACGTGCGCGAGGCATTTGCGGCAACCCCACTCGATCGAATTTTGTTCGAGACGGATTGCCCGTATATGGCTCCGGAGCCCATCCGCGGTCTTGAATGCGAGCCCGCAATGATCTCCATTACGGCAAACGCGCTGGTTAACGACCGTGTCGATCGCACTGGTGAGGACGCCGAAACAATCGCGCATGCCGCTTGGGAAAATGCCTGCAAACTTTTTCAAAAATAGTTCTTGCGTTCGTGGTGGCGCTCCGTTATTCTAATTCCTGCACGCGGGCGTGGCGGAATTGGCAGACGCGTACGGTTCAGGTCCGTATGGGGGCAACCCCATGAAGGTTCAAGTCCTTTCGCCCGCACCATTTTGAATACTCGCCAGCCTTTCTCGGCTGGCTTTTTTTATTTCCCTTCATTTTACTCAGATATAACGAGCATCCAACAAGGCTTTGACGTGCATGCGAGAACATAGTTGCATCTGCCGATGACGAATGACGGAAAGCGAACGCCATGCTCGTAGAGAAGAGAAGCACCGAAACCCGAGAGATCGTTGAGGCTGCAGAGCGCTTGCTTGCGGAAAGTGCGGCGCCTCGCAAAGCCGCAAGGGATGTGAAGAAGGCTTGTGAGCCTCCGCATTCCTCATGTGCTGCTCGCAATGGTCTCGGTGTCTTGGCTCGTCGCGTGGCG
>CABUVC010000018.1 GCA_902494855.1 uncultured Collinsella sp. | reverse complement strand
GGGCCCGTTCCCGAAGTACACCGTTGAATCGCACAGAGGGGAGGAATGCGAATCAAACTCAACAGGGCAGGCTTTTTCATCGCCTATTGCCTGCTCCGTTGCTGAAAACAATATAGTTCACCGTGGTTTACTTTGCTGCGACAAACCGCGCCGCCATACCTTCTCCATAAGTTAACCTCGGTAAACCTGCCAAAACCACCACAAAGGGGATAGGCACCTTTGTGGTGGTTTAAGCCACGGCAGAGCCGCTAGAGCCCTGCAGGCCAGCGACAGGCGGCCAAGTCGACGTGCATGTCGTCCTTAAACGCCACACCCTCCCCTAGCAAAAGCTCACGTTGAGCATCGGGACCGCCAAAAGCAAAACCATCGCATATGCGGCCATCGGCAAACACCACGCGGTGACAGGGAATCTCGCCGGGGCGCGGATTGCCATGCAGGGCATACCCCACGTACCGCGCACTTCGTGGACGTCCAGCAAGCAGCGCCACCTGACCATACGTGGCGACCATCCCCTCGGGAATCTGCTCGACCACCTCGTACACCCGCTCAAAAAAGCCCTCAGACGCCATTGCTCGCTCCCTTCCACCCGGAATAGCATAAACCACCACAAAGGTGCCTGTCCCCTTTGTGGTGGTTTTGGCAGGTGGGCTAGTTAACGGGCTGGAAGAAGGCTACGGCTACGGCGCCGGGGCCTACATGGGTGCCGATGGTGGCGCCGATGGTGTGAACGGGCAGTTCGCCCTCGGTGTGGCCAGCCCACAGTGCCGCGCTGTCCTCGATATACTTCTTGAGCACCGCATCCGAAAGGCCCGTATAGCCGAGCGCCAGCGGCATGGAAAAGTCGATGCCGCCTGCCTTTTCGACCTTCTGGTTGAGCAGGTTACGGCCGTTCTTGGAACCGCGCGCCTTGCCCAGCTGCACGATCAGGCCGTCCTCGGCGGCAACCACGGGCTTCACGTTGAGCAGCGTGCCCACGGCGCCGGCAGCAGCAGACAGGCGACCGCCGCGCACCAGGTACTCCAACGTCTCGAGCAGGCCGATGACGACCACGCGGTCGCGCACGGCCTCGACAGCCGCCGCAACCTGAGCCGCGCCCTGGCCCTCGTCCACCAAGCGCAGGGCATACTCGACCAGCACGCGCTCGCCCAGGGTAACGTTATTGCTATCCACCACGTACACATCGCCGCCCGGGGCCTCGGCAAGTGCGGTGCGGGCACTCTGATTGGTGCCCGAGAGCTTGGCGCCCACGGTAATAATCACGGCCTCATCGCCGGCCTCACGCGCTTCGGCAATCGCCTGCGAAAAGGCGTACGGGTTGACCTGACCGGTCTTGGGCAGCTCATCGCGCTCCACAAGCATCTCGTAAAAGCGCTGGTGATCGATGTCGACGCCATCCATATACACATCGGTGCCAAAGGTGACGGACAGCGGCAGAACACGCAGAGCGGGGTGCTCCGCCGGCGACATATCGCTTGCGGAATCGGTAATAATGCGGACGGACATAACGAATCCTTTCTTGCGCAGGTCCCGCGCGGGGAATTTTGACAGCAATGCCCCGGCACGGCATACGCGCTCAAACGGGACTATGCAGTTTTTAATGGGAAGCAAATGCCTTGGCGGCCTTAGATCTCACGCAGGGTGTTGAGAATCGTACGCAGCGACGCATACATCTGCTCGCGCTGCTCCACACCCATAGCCTTACCGGTGGTGTCGAGCACCTCGCGAATGATGCGGTCCGCCTCGCTCATGCTCTCGCCGCCCAGAGCGGTCAGGCGCACCGGGGCACGATACTTAACGGCTGCATCACCCGAGTCGTCGACCTCGACGTAGCCGCCCTCCTCCAGATGCGCGAGCGTGCGCGAGACGGCGGCACGGGTCACGCCTGCCATGCGAGCCAGGTCAGCGCCAGTCAGGCCGTCCTTGCTGCGCTCAAGATAGTACAGGCACATAACGTCGGAGCCCTTGAGGCCCAGCCTTGCGCCCTCGGATGTCTTAATGCGCTGGATCTCCTTGTAGAGCCCGCTGATCAGTCCGACAAAGTCCTCGAAACGTGTCTCGTCGTTCTGCTGCATGGGAGACGACCGCCTTTCGCTTGCATGATGCTAACGGGTAAACATCTTAGCCGCACAAGGCAACACCCATACCCAAATATCCCATTTGTTAACCCATCAACATAAAAACCACCACAAAGGGGACAGGCACCTTTGTAGTGGTTTTGACCGGCGAACATGATCCGCAGGCGTCGCTACAGTTCCACGCAGGGATTGTCGCGGGTCACAAGCGTCTTAACGACAACCGTCGCTCCCAGATAGCGCTCAAGCAGCTCGGCTAAGCGATCGATCGCGGCCTGGCAATCCCCCATCCGCTCGGGCTCCACGCACTCAATCGCCAGGAATGCATCGGCCGAATCGTCGGACAGCGCCGTGCGAACGCCATCGCGCCAGTTCCAGCAGCGGCATACGGCGCCCGCATCATCGATATAGGCGAGCTCGCCGGGCAGCGTCGGGTCATCCGTTTCCTCGCCAAGTGGCAGGAACGCATCGCCGCCGTCAGTCACCTTCAAGCGAAGATCCCCCTCAATCGCATGCAGGTCCTCGCCGCCAACGGGCAGCGCGTAGGTCAGCGACACCGTGTTGTAGATGTCCACCGCGGGCGTAATGTGGCCCACCGGTTTGCCCTTGAGCACGCGCTTGAGCAGGTTCTCAATTGAGCAACGCGCGCCCTTTTTGGTCTTGAACAGCCGATAAGCCTCGCGCCATGCCTTGACCGGTGCGTTCTCGCTGATAGTATCGCTGGTCAGATGACGCTCCGCGTCGATATTGGCGCGGTCGAGCAACGCCGCAATCGCGTCCACGTCCTCTTGAGGAATCTGAGCCGCGGGCTTCATGCCCTTTACGACCGCAACACCGACAGCCGCCTGCGGAAATAGCTCCCAAAACGAATCCTCGGCAATAAAGCTCTTCATGCGCTCTCCCTTCATCGTGCGCGCCCGAGCGAGGGCGCCTAAACAAAAAGCGCCCTTACGACGGCCACCTTCAAAGTCCTACGGTGCCGCCACAAGAGCGCTTACGCTGCCCCCATCCGGAGAGGGGAGCGATATGTTAGGCGTATTGTAACCCGAGTCATCCGCGCGAGTAAAACCACCACAAAGGTGCCTGTCCCCTTTATGGTGGTTTTGGGTCTGAGGCGACGCTAGTGGCGAAGTCCCAGCAGGCCGTGGCCGCGATGACGGGCGTCGGCGTGCACCTGAGCGTGCGGACCGGCGGCCTTGACGGATTCGGGCAGGTGCGAGTACTTCTTCTCGAAGTTCTCCTCGAACATCACGGCCAAGTTGTGCGCGGCCTCGTCGTAGCGAGCGGTGCTCTGCCAATACTGGCGCGGCACCAGGATGCCGTCGGGTACGCCGTGGCACGTGGTGGGAATGTCGACGTTAAAGATGTCGTCGTGCACGAACTCGCTGTCCTCGATGGTACCGTCGAGGGCGCGGGCCACCAGGGCGCGCGTGTAGGCAAGCTCGATGCGATGACCCACGCCGTAGCCGCCGCCGATCCAGCCGGTGTTGACCAGGTACACACGCGTGCGGCCGTCGGCGATGCGCTCACCGAGCATCTTGGCATAGACCATGGGGTCGAGCGGCATAAACGGCTCGCCAAACAGCGAAGAGAACGTGGGCGTGGGCTCGGTGACGCCGACCTCGGTGCCGGGGATCTTGGCCGTAAAGCCCGTCACAAAGTGATACATGGCGGCGTCGGCCGTCAGGCGCGAGATGGGCGGCAGCACGCCAAAGGCATCGCAGGTCAGGAAGAGCACGACGCTTGGAGTGGTGCCCATGCCCTTGGTCCACGCGTTGGGAATGTGCTCCACAGGGTATGCCACGCGCGTGTTGTGCGTGATCGAGATGTCGTCGTAGTTGGGCTTGCGGTTCTCGTCGAGCACCACGTTTTCGCAGATCGCGCCAAAGCGGACAGCGTTGAAGATCTCGGGCTCGTGGAACGCGTCCAGGCCCTCGCATTTGGCGTAGCAGCCACCTTCGATGTTGAAGATGCCCATGTCGGACCAACCGTGCTCGTCGTCGCCGATCAGTAGGCGCGTGGGGTTGGCCGAAAGCGTGGTCTTGCCCGTGCCCGAAAGGCCAAAGAACACGGCGGTCTCGTGCGTGACGGGATCCATGCTGGCCGAGCAGTGCATGGGTAGCACGTCGTCCTCGACGGGCAGCAGGTAATTCATGACGCTGAAGATGGACTTTTTGATTTCGCCGGAGTAACCGGTGCCGGCAACCAAAATCACGCGCTCCTGGAAGTTGATGACCACGGCGGCGCTGGAGTTGAGGCCCTTAATGGCGGGATCGCACTGGTAGCCGGGAGCGGCGAGCACACAGAAGTCCGGCTCGCCGGTGCGTGCGATTTCACGGGCAAGCGGGCGGGCGAGCATCTGCTTAATAAAGAGCGCTTGGCTGGCACGCTCGCAGGCGACAAGCAGGCGACGCGTATGGTTGCGATCGGCACCGGCCATACCGCGAGTGACGAACACATCGCGCTCGTTGAGGTAGTTGACGATACCGGCCTTGATGGCCTCGTAGCTCTCGGCAGAAAGCGGGCGGTTGACGGCGCCCCAGGCGATCTTGTCGTGCACGTCGGGCGTGTCGACGATAAAGCGGTCGTTGGGCGAACGGCCGGTACGCTCCCCCGTCTCGATCACCAGCGCGCCGTTGGATGCCATGCGGCCTTCTTCGCGGCGGATAGCGTGCTCGACGAGCTCCGCGGCGGGTAGATCGACCAGCAGACGGGGTTGATTCTCGGCGGGATCTTCGACCAGCGCAATACCAAAGTTGGACAGAACTTCTGCAGGGGTAACACCAGGCATGGGGCCTCCTTTAAAAGCGCGACACGTGGACGCGGCGCGCACTTTACTCACGTAAAGCCCGTTGTACCCGATATGCAAAAACGTTTTTGCGGCAACGGCGAAGCGCCCGCCCAACGGTCAAAAATCGCAGGCAAGCGGCCTAGTCGTTAGGGACACTCTTGAACAGGCAACAACCAAGGAGCGACCCCGGATGCCGGCACTTAGGGACGTTCCCAAAGTGCCGGCACATAAGGAACGTCCCCAAATGCCGTCTACTGAATGGCGCCGCCGAAATTATCGAACAACCTGTTCAAAAACATGAACGAACACCGTCGCGTCTATACTAGAGCGTAGCAATAGAAAGGACTCCGCTTTGAGCATCACGCCCATCGATAGCATTCGCCGCGCCATCGCCCGCCGCAATGGCGTCGCCGACCCCACCGTATCGGACGGGGCGCACGGGCAGGGCGGACGCATCGAGAACGGCCTGTTCCCCGCATCGCACACCGCCGAGGAGCTCGCACGAATCCAAGAGCTAAGCCAGCGTAACGCCGGCGGTCCCGACAGCAGCCAGGCCACACGCCGTCGCCGCGAGCGCGATCGCCAGCCCGGCCCCATCCACCGCATGGTCAATGCCTGGTGGAACCGCCTGCTCGGAGCCGTCTACGGCGGCGGCTTCTCCACGCAAGAAGCCGAGTACGAAGATCACGCCACCCGTCGCGACTACCTTTGGAATACCCTGGGCACCGCCGTATGGGGCATGGCGTTTCCGTTGCTCACCATCGTGTCCACACAGCTCGTGGGCGCCGAGGAGGCTGGCAAATTCTCCATCGCCTTTGTCACCGGCACGCTCATCATGATCGCGTGCAACTACGGCGTGCGCAATTTCCAGGTCTCGGACATCGACGAAAAGACGTCCTTTGCCTCTTACCAGCTCAACCGCTGGATCTGCGGAGCGCTCGCGCTGGCATGCGGCCTGGTATACAGCAGCGCCCGCGGCTACGATGCGCAGATGGCCACAATCGGCCTGGGCGTCTACCTGTATAAGGTGATCGACGGCATTGCCGACGTGTACGAGGGCCGCCTGCAGCAGGCCGACAAACTCTACCTGGCCGGCATGAGCCAAACGCTACGATCCGTCGGCGTCATCGCGGTCTTTAGCGTGGTACTGTTCCTCACGCGCAGCATGCCCATCGCCGCCATGGCCATGGGTGTTACCGCGATCGCCTCGCTCGTTCTGGTCACCGCGCCGCTCGCCCTGCTCGAAACCGAAAAATCGCGCCGCGTGAGCCTGCGCGAGGTCGGTCACCTGTTTATCCAGTGCGCCCCGCTTTTTGGCGCGCTGTTCCTGTTCAACCTTATCGAGAGCATGCCCAAGTTCGTGATGGAAGGCACGCTGGCCTACAAGTATCAGCTGTACTTTAATGCCCTGTTCTTTCCGGCGCAGGCTATTTTGTTGAGCATTGGATTTATCTATAAACCGCAGCTCCTGCGTTTGTCGAGCATTTGGGCTAATCCTCGCAAGCGTCGTCGCTTTGACCTGATTATTGTTGCCGTTATGGCACTGATCGTGGTCATCACCAGCGTGTGCGCCGCATTTATGGCAGGTCCCGGTATTCCCCTCATGAGCTTCATGTACGGCCTCAATTTTGAGCGCTACCGCACGCTGGCACTGCTGATGGTTGTCGCCGGCGGCGTCACCGCGGCCATCGACTTTCTCTACGCCATCATCACGGTGCTGCGCCATGCCGGCGACGTCACCAAAATCTACCTGATCTGCTTCGCCGTAAGCGTAGTGCTGCCGGTGATCCTGATCAACCTGCTGGGTCTGATGGGCGCCGTGGTGAGCTACCTAGCCATCATGGCCCTACTCCTGGTGCTGCTGATTATCGAATACGCCCACATCCGCCAACGCATCGAGCGCGACCGCAACCCGTACGGCGCCTAATTGGCGCAATGGGGGTCTCGTTGCGGACGATTTGCGACACGCAAAACTAAGTGAGTAGACTTTTGCCGAATCCCTGACCACACCGGCAAAACACAAATCAGTGACCTGCGGTTTTGTTGAGGCGAATTTGCCGGCTGCTCGGCATTTCCAAAAAAGTATACTCACTTAGCCAGCGGGCAGCCAAAAAAGAACCGTCGCAACGTCGTTTGACTCCGTTGCGACGGTTTTTCGAGCATTTTCGCACTGCCGAGGACGCAGACGCTCCTCATTTCTCGCGCTTACCGAGCAAGAAGGCGCTATTCTCCGAAAGTAGTCAAAAAAGCTCCGTCCCAAATTAGCTACCCTTTGCACCGATTATTCGCCTGGGTTGATGTTCGCATAGAACTCGGCGCCGTCATCAAGGCGCAGGATACCGACGCGGCCGAACTCGGAGCCGGTGGCGGCAGCGCAGTCGATGTCGATGCGATCGGGCACACCGGCGGCATCCTCGCCGCCCAGGCGCACGATCTGCCCGCGGCCCGACTCCTCATCGAGCCCCGCAAGACCACCGACCTCGCAATAACGCCCGAGCGACACCGTTGGCGTGTGGCCGCTCACCACGACCGGACCCTTGCCCTCGGCAGAAAGCAGCCCGGTCGGCGCATCCCAATAGCCGTGACGAATCCACAGCAGGTCATCGGCCGACTGCACCGCGAGCATCTGCTGCAGCAGCTCGCGATCGGCACCCACCGCTCCAACGCCATCGGCACAATCGACGCCATGCTCAAGCAAAAACGCGCGCGCCGCCTTCATCTCGATTCCAGCATGTACCAGCAGATACGGGCGTTCCTCGGTCTCGGCCACCGCGTAGAGCGGCAGCGCGGCCATCCATCGCACGAGCTCCTCGTATGCGTCAAATTCCATGTCGTTGAGCCGCTCGCGCGTCGTCCAGCCACCGTTGATATCCCAGGTCTCGGCATCGAGCGGATCCTGGCCAATGATGGCATCGAGCATGATCTGCTCGTGATTACCCTTGAGCACGCGGGCGTTGGGCAGCGAGCGCACGAGCTTAATAACGCCGACCGGATCGGGCCCGCGATCGATCATGTCGCCCAGCACGTACAGCGTGTCGTCGGACGTCAACGAGATCTTAGACAGGGCCTCGTCAAGCGCATGCACGTGTCCGTGAGCATCAGATGTCACATAGATCGCCATGGAACGCCTTTCCCTACCTTGCGACCGAAGCCCGGAACCGCAACTAAAACTTCAAGTTGAACTTAAACGTTACCCATTGTACTCCGTTGCAATAAAGCTGGAAAGGGTTTCCGAGCAGAGGCAAAGACGGCAGCCGTCTATGACGATATCGCGCACGCCCGCAATCCAACCCCATAAACCCACCATCTTTGGGTACAAATAACCGCAGACAACTAACCGTGCCACGCCAACCACCCAGGAGCGGACACCATCCATGAACCAGATCCTTCTTTTTATCGGCCTCGTCATCATTTTGTGCCTGACCATCAAACCCGTCGGCAAAAAGCTCCCCTTCCCCACCCTGCTTATCTTTATCGCGCTCGGCATGCTGTTGGGCGTCAACGGCCCGGCGCATATCGACTTTAGCGACTACGCACTCACCGAAACCGTCTGCAGCACGGCGCTATTGTTCATCATGTTCTACGGCGGCTTTAACACCAACATAGACCGCGCCAAGCCCGTCGCCGCGCCGGCGGTGCTGCTGAGCACGCTCGGCGTCGTCATCACCGCAGGCATCACCGGCGTGTTCGCCCACTTTGTGCTGGGCTTCGACTGGATCGGCGGCCTGCTGCTGGGATCGGTCGTGGCGTCCACCGACGCGGCCAGCGTCTTTAGCGTTCTGCGCGAGCACAGCCTTTCGCTGAGGGGCGGCACCGACTCGCTGCTCGAGGTCGAATCGGGCTCCAACGACCCCGTCGCCTACATGCTCACCGCCGTGCTCGCGACCCTCGCGGCGGGCGGCAATATCGACATTCCCGTGCTGCTGACCAAGCAGATCATCCTGGGCGTGGGGTTGGGCCTTGCCATCGGCTGGACATCCAGCCGTCTGATTGAGCGCGCACACGCAACGGCCGAAGGCGCGCAGACCATCTTCTTGTTCGCCGTGGCCATCGTCGCCTACGCGCTGCCGAGCTACCTGGGCGGCAATGGCTTTTTGGCCGTATACCTTGCAGGCATTGTGCTGGGCGCAAGCGACATCACCGGTAAGGTCGAGATGGCGCACTTTTTTGACACCCTCACCGAGATGGCCGAGATGACCATCTTCTTTTTGCTGGGCCTGCTCGTCACGCCCGCGCGCCTGCCGCAGATGCTGCTGCCGGGCCTGGCGCTCATGGCGTTTATGCTCTTTGCGAGCCGCCCCATCGCCGTCGGTCTGCTGCTGGTGCCCTTTAAGACGAACCCTCGCCAGGTTGCACTCGTAAGCTGGGCGGGCTTGCGCGGCGCGGCTTCGGTCGTCTTTAGCCTCTTTGCCGTGGTAGCCGGCGTTCCCGGCGGTCACGACCTGTTTGACCTGGTGTTTGTGATTGCCGTATCGAGCATTGTGGTGCAGGGTTCGCTACTGCCGGCGGTGGCGAAGAAACTCGATATGATCGATGCGGCCGGCGACGTACGCCGCACCTTTAACGACTACCGCGACGAGGACGGCATGTCGTTTGTAAAGCTCAAGGTGGGCGCTGGACATCCGTTTGCCGGACGCTCGCTCGCCGATATTGGCAGCGCGACGGACATGCTCGTGGTCTTGGTGCTGCGCGACGGGGCGCACCCGGTACTGCCCAACGGCGATACCGTCATCGAGGAAGGCGACCTTCTGGTGATGGCAGCCCCAACGTTCGAAGAGCGTGCCGAGGTTACGCTGCGCGAGGTCACCGTGACGCCCCACGGCCGCCTGGCCGGTCAGCGCCTGCGCGACGTGCCGCAAGGCAAGCACCCCTTTATCGTGGTGATGCTCAAACGCGACGGCCAAACGATCATCCCCGACGGCAACACCCTCATATACGCCGGCGACGAAGCCGTCATCGCCACGCTGGCGTCGTAGTGACCAGGGGTTAGCTAATTTGCGACGAAGAAATCAAGCGCCTAGAGAACCTCATGCCTTCGCTCGCAGATTTGGATTTGCCCGAGGAGTCAAGCACCCCTCCCCCATGTAACCATCCTGTAAATCATAGCGGCGCACTCGGGTTTTGCTGTGATTCGGTCGCGCCTGACGCTCCACTGTGCTAAAGTATCCCGAACGTTCAAACGACTACGAGGGGAACTAGAAGATGGCACGTGTGCACAACTTCTCAGCTGGCCCGGCCGCGCTGCCTACAAGCGTGCTCGCCGAGATCGCCGATGAGATGATGGACTACCGCGGTTGCGGCATGTCCGTACTCGAGATGAGCCATCGATCTAGCATGTACCAGCAGATTATCGACGACGCCGAGGCAACCCTGCGCCGCCTGCTGAGCATCCCCGACAACTACCGCGTCCTGTTTTTGCAGGGCGGCGCCACGCTGCAGTTTGCGGGCATCCCCATGAACCTCATGCGCCGCGGCCGCGCCGGCTACGTCGTGACCGGCAACTTTGTCAACAAGGCGTACAAGGAGGCCGCCAAGTACGGCGAGGCCGTGCTGCTCGCGAGCTCCGAAGACACCAACTTCGACCGCATCCCCGACATGGCCGACATCAACGCGCGTATTGCCGCCGAGGCCACGGGCGACGGGCTCGACTACGTCTACATCTGCCAGAACAACACCATCTTCGGCACCATGTACCACGAGCTGCCCAACTGTGGCGATGTGCCGCTGGTCGCCGATGTCTCGAGCTGCTTTCTGTCGCAGCCGCTCGACGTTGAGCGCTACGGGCTCATTTACGCCGGTGCGCAGAAAAACGCCGGCGCCGCGGGCGTGACCGTGGTCATCGTGCGCGACGACCTCATCGCCAAAGGCCCCGCCTTTGCGCAGACGCCGCAGTACCTGAACCTTAAGACCCAAGCCGCCAAGGGCTCCATGCTCAACACGCCCAACACCTTTGGCATCTACGTGTGCGGCAAGGTGTTCCATTGGGTTGAACAGACCGGCGGACTTGCCGCCATGGCCGAGCGCAACTGGGCCAAGGCCAACCTGCTCTACGACCTGCTCGAGAACAGCAAACTATTCCACGGCACCGCGCAGACAGACAGTCGCTCCATCGCCAACGTCACGTTCCGTACCGGCGATGCCGAGCTCGACTCCGCCTTTGTCGCAGGCGCGGCCGAGCACCAGATTCAAAACATCAAGGGTCATCGCCTGGTGGGTGGCATGCGCGCCAGCGTCTACAACGCCGTAACCATGGAAGACGCGCAGGCACTGGCCTCGTACATGAAGGACTTCGAAGCGCAGCATAGTTTGAGTCCGCGATCTAACTAGCCCGCAACGCGCGGGCTGACCAGCCACCTCAGACCACTTGTTATAAACAAATCCGCTAAGGAGTTTTTCATGCGCAAGATCAAAACCATCGACGACATCACCAAGGACGGCAAGGTCGAGTTTGGCGAGGGCTACGAGTTTGTGGGCACCGCCGAGGAGGCCGACGCCATCCTGATGCGCTCCACCGACCTGCACGGCTACGAGCTGCCCGAAGGCATCCGCGCCATCGCCCGCTGCGGCGCCGGCGTCAACAACATCCCCGTCGAGGAGTACGCCAAGAAGGGCGTCGTCGTCTTTAACTCCCCCGGCGCCAACAGCAACGCCGTCAAGGAGCTCGTCCTGGGCATGCTGGTGCTTTCGAGCCGTGGCGTGGTGCAGTCGATGAACTGGGTGCGCGACAACGCCGACGATCCCGAGATTCAGGTCGATGCCGAGAAGGCCAAGAAGGCCTTTGTGGGCCGCGAGCTCAAGGGCAAGCGCATCGGCGTCATCGGCCTGGGCAACGTGGGCTCCAAGGTCGCCAACGCCTGTGTCGACCTGGGCATGGACGTCTACGGCTACGATCCGTTCATTTCCGTCGAGCACGCGTGGGTGCTGAGCCGCGAGGTGCAGCGCGTGGGCACGCTCGAGGATCTCTGCCGCGGCTGCGACTACCTCACCGTGCACGTGCCCAGCAAGGCCGACACTATCGGTATGATCAGCACCGAGCAGATTAACCTGCTGGCGCCCGACGCCGTGCTCATCAACTACGCGCGCGAGACCATCATTGACGAGGACGCCGTCGACGCCGCCCTGCGCGAGGGCAAGCTCAGCTGGTTTAGCTGCGACTTTGCCACGCCCAAGACCGTCAAGATGCCCAATACGTTTATCACCACGCATTCGGGCGCCGGCACCGGCGAGGCCGAGGCCAACTGCGCCGACATGGCCATCAGCGAGCTCAAGGATTACCTGGAAAACGGCAACATCGCGCACAGCGTCAACTACCCCGCCTGCAGCATGGGCAAGGCGCGCGCCGCAAGCCGCATTGCCTGCCTGCATGCCAACGTGCCCAACATGATCGGCCAGATCACGGCCATTCTCGCCAAGGACAACGCCAATGTGCAGCGCATGACCAACGAGTCCGCTGGCGAGAACGCCTACACCATGTTCGACACCGATGAGCACCTGGACGGCAGCACGATCGAGGCACTTAAGCAAATTCCGTCGATGTATCGTGTGCGCGTGATTAAATAGCGCCGGCGCCAATCCTGCCAGACAGACCACGAAGCCCATTCGGCCCCCGTTTTCACGAAACGGGAGCCGATTTTGTTGCTCCGGACGACTTTAAAATGATACCCAGAACAAGTTTTTTCAGATAATCGATAGTGAGGCTCAAGTCGCTAAGCACACCCGCTTTGATAAACAGCTTTATCAGGGACTTTAGTAGGTAAAAATCGGTCTCTATGTGCCGAATGTAAGTTGACTGTCCATTTTCCGAAACAACTTATTCTAGGTAGCATTTTTAAGGCCCTTCCAAGGCAAAATATAAGTATTTTGCGACCAAAACTCTAGTCCGCGCGACCGTTTTCCGCCTGCGCGGCTACATTCCCGCCCAATCGATAAAAATCTCCTCACGAAGCCGCCGTTCGAGCTCCTGCTGCCGCGGCGTCTTGTCTTTCAGCGGCACATCGAGATAGGACATGATGAGCTCCATCACCACGCGGAAGGCATCGAAGTCGGCCAGCTGACCATAGGTCATCAGAACGACGGGATATCCCATGGCTTGCAAGGCCGTCGTTCGATCGGAGTCCGAGATCTTGGATTCAATGGATCCGTGAATGGCTTTACCTTGGCATTCAACCAGACACTCTCGACTGCCGTCCTTATTTGCCAGCAGGATATCGGCATAGCGCCTATCAAGCCCCGAAATCAGGCGGGCGCTGCGCGTCATACGAATCTCAACGTTATTGGTAAGGCGCAGCCCTTCGCCGCCGCGCAACCTCGTAAGGCCAAACAGCATCGAAGCCTGGACCTCGAGCGGCGATGCTGCCACCCCCGTAATGCATTTCGCGGCTCGTATGAACGATTTAGCGCCGCGGAGCCCCCGGACCTTATCGACGAACTCTGTAAGCTCAGAGAGCTCGATCAAGGGAGGTCGTTTCCACAAGTCCGTTGGATTCCCCGAGACATCCTTTACGTTTTCCCAGCCCGACCGTGCGTCACTCCACCGGCTCCCATATGCCTGCACAAGTGTCGACTTTACCTGAGGCGCAATCTTGCACACGGCGAAGGTGCCGCACATCTCATACATGCACATGATCAGACGCTCGTTTGAGACCGAGGAAGCCAGGGACAGCAGGGTAAAGAGTGGGGACGCGACATCGAGGCCAAACTCTGTCTGCCGCACGAAATCAAACGGCCTCTCCCCGTTCCAAACATGCCTGACAATGCGATCGCCCTTACGCCCGCAGCCGCCCTGCGCCAAAACGTGTAACGGGGTGCCCAGGAAATGCGCGACGAGCGGATGCTCGCAAAGGCGCTCCCTGCGCGGATCGTCCGCAGAATCGGGCAGGTCCGGCATTATCGCCAAAACCTGTGGAGGTATCCGGTGATACCGAAAGGCAGATATGTCGCACAGCATGTCGTCCATAAAGGCTACGTACCCACCGCGCCGTTTGTAAACCCGCTCGGACGGCAAACGCGCTGGCTCGGCCTGCGAACGGTAAATGCTGCTGCGCGCGCGTCGCGAATCTCTCAGGAGGCTTACAATCGGTTTGGAAAGCAGACTGATTGTGAGGTTACATATGGTTGATGAGGACTTTGCCTGGCGGCTTGCTCAGGAGCTCGTGCGGATCGACAGCTCAGACCCGGGCGCGTATGAGGATGAAATTGAGCGGTATATCAAAGCGCTGGTTGAGGCTCAGCTGGAGCGGTTGAGTCATCCGGTGCTCCATGCCGTGCAGGTTGAGGAACTCGAGGTGCTCCCCGGACGCCGCAACCTTATGATTACCATACCGGGCGTGAGCGACGAGCCGCGGCTGGTCTATATCTGCCACATGGATACCGTCACCTTGGGCGACGGCTGGGATACAGGCATTCCGCCGCTCGGAGCAATCGTGCGTGACGATAAACTCTATGGCCGCGGTGCCTGCGATATGAAGGGTGGCCTGGCCTGCGCCATTTCCGCACTGTTCCATACGCTCGAGCGCATGACGGCAAGCGGTGAGCTGCCCCGACGTGGCTTTTCGCTCATCTGCTCGGTCGACGAGGAAGACTTTATGCGTGGCTCCGAGGCGGCCATTGATGCCGGCTGGGTCGGTTCGCGCGATTGGGTGCTGGACACCGAACCCACCGACGGACAGATCCAGGTGGCGCACAAGGGGCGCACATGGTTCGAGATTGAGATGGCAGGCGTCACGGCGCACGCGAGCCAGCCTTGGAAGGGCGCCGACGCCGTCGCCGCCATGGCAGAGGTCGTCTGCGCGTTGCGCCGCGCGTTCATGGCGCTGCCCGTACACGATGAGCTGGGGCCATCGACCATCACGTTTGGACAGATCGAGGGCGGCTACCGCCCCTATGTCGTGCCCGACCATGCCAAGGTCTGGGTCGATATGCGCCTGGCCCCGCCGACTGATACGGCCGCCGCGACGCGCATGGTAGAGCAGGCCATCGCCGGCGCCGAAGCCGCGGTCCCCGGCTGCCATGGAAGCTATACCGTGACAGGCGACCGCCCCGCCATCGAGCGCGATCCAAGCTCTCCCCTTCTGGCTGCACTCAAGCGTGCCGCCGATGACGTGACGGGCACAGACACGACCGTCGGCTTCTTTACCGGCTACACCGACACTGCCGTCATTGCCGGCAAGACAGGCAACCGCAATTGTATGAGCTACGGCCCCGGCTCGTTGGCGCTCGCGCACAAGCCCAACGAGTATGTGCCCCATGCCGATATCGTTCGCTGCCAAAACGTGCTCATCGCGCTTGCCGATAACACGCTCTGGGACGCAAGCGGCCAAGTTGGGGCATAATAAGCCGCGAACAAACCGACTCGTGCGTTAGGACCGCCCATGAAAGCACTTCCGTTTCCCTGCATCCGCCCGGCTCAGGACCGTGTGCTCGAGGCGCTGCCTGCGATGGGCGGTATCCTGAGCGGCAACGACGCCCTGCGCGGCGCCATTGCTGACGGCCTAATGCTCAAGGATCCAGGCGCGGCGTATTACGTGTACGAGTGTTCGGGAGAGCTGGGACGCGTGACGGGCGTTGTGGCAATTTGCCCGGTTAGTGTACTGACGAACGACAACGCGTCCTCCGCAGATGCGGCCGCAGCCGCCCGCGCAATCGCCGAGCTTAAGGTGCAGCCTCGCCCTGTAACGCTCGCCTACGAAGCCTCGCCCGTCATGGATATCATCCTCGGCGCCGCCAAAGAAGGCGCGTCGCTCTATGCCGTCACCGACCCCGCCGGCATTACGCACCGTGTGTGGGAGGTCAAGCGCGAGGACGCCGTTGCTGCCATCCG
>CABUVC010000017.1 GCA_902494855.1 uncultured Collinsella sp. | reverse complement strand
GCTTGTTCAGCTGTCCGTGTACGTTCCGGAGAGTTACCGAAAACGTCTGAAGCAAGCGGCACTCGAGGAGGACAAGTCCGTATCGGATATCGCTCGGGAGCTTTTCGATCGCTATCTGGCCGAAAAGGAAATCTAATCGGAATCACGGGTACCGCCAGGTGCCCGTTTTCTTTTGTATGGGCCTCTGAGAGCCGATTTAAGACCCGTTTTATCTATCAGTGAGAAAACGGTCGGACCTCACCGATAGGACGTCTTATTTTCGATTCTGTGACCTTCTAGCGGTATTCAGCGCAAGGTTGACCAAATGTCGGTATCCAGATCAACTGGAAAACGGATTCGGCACGTCATTGCCGAATTGTAGGCTCGCAGCCAAGTGGGTTATTTCGCCCGGGGAGCGCAGCGACGCCGGCGCTGAGAGCTGACAACAACGTAGCCGGGGAGTTGGGGCGTTAGCCCCCACACTTTTGGCCGATAGGCCATGCCAAGGAGCCGCAGGCGACGCGGAATGAGCGTAGCGAATGGAGGACAAGGACGGTGGATTTCTTGTCTGTTTATCGTTCGATCATTAAATGCTTTCTGGTGGATTTCTCCGTTTCCCTCTTGAGCTCAGACTAAGTGAATCTAATTCACTCTAGTCAGACTTGGTGGGTTGTATGAACCCATAGTTGTGGTTATTTCAACCCATAGTTGTGGTTATTTCAACCCATAGTGCATGGGTTAACTGAACCCATAGTTGGCATGGGTTATTTCAACCCATAGTCTCGTGAGACAACCCATAGTTGATAAGTTGGTCCCGGTTAACACGGGCCCAAACTATGGGTTGAAATAACTATTTCGGTACTTTTTGGCGTTTTCCGATCGCTTTCTATGGGTTGTATTAACCCATAGCGGAAAAGGTGGCTTAATTTTTCTATGGGTTCTTTCAACCCATAGTTCTTCCGTCACCGAAAAGCATCCGCGATCTCTGTAAGTAAGTCTATGGGTTGCCCTAACCGATAGACTTGCCGAAGAACCGTTATTTAACCCCCTATCAATAAAATTATTTTTCGCCAAACTATGGGTTAAAACAACCTACAGTATAACTATGGGTTGTTTTAACCCATAGTTTGTAAGGAAAAGAAATAGGGCTATGGGTTCATACAACCCATAGCCCTTCAAACTAGGCAGAATGCTTTGCGTCCCACTGAGCTTTGCGTTTCGCCGAATTCTCAGCGCGTTGCTTTTTCTTACCCTCCTCGACTTCGAGTCTGCGCTTAGCGATCGCCGTCATATCGAGCCGGTACTCAACCGATTTGTTGTTCCCGCGCGGCGACTTAATCAAAAGACCGAGTTCGACGAGCTTATCGATTCTCTTCTTGACGTTCGAGCGATCCGATTTGACGTCCGCCGCCATGGTGGCAAGGCTGATGTAGCAGGTGGATTTGTAGACGTCTTTGCGCTGGAACGACCAAATCCGCCCCATAATATCGGTGTCGAGCCTAGGCAAACCGAGCTCGAGCATCCATGGTGGCTTGATGATCGCGACCTTCTCGCTGACCATATCCTGCACCATGTGGGCGACACGGGACGATTCATCCGATGCGCGGCGAAGTGCTTCGCGGTGACTCTCGCTATTGGCCATGGCGGCATCTGTGACGGCCTGATTCGCGAAATCGGACGCCGTCCCCATTCCAGACGGGTTTGTGGGACCGGACGGGTGACTATCCGTGTCCCACGGATAGTCACCGCCCACATCCGGTTTTAAATTTTTGGTATCCATAAACTAGCCTCTCGTTGAGGCTATCTAGCCATCAGCCGAAGTGGCTATTTGCCGCAAAGATGCGCCGCGTGTAATTTGCCCGAGGCGTGGACCGATGGCGTATCATTATCTCTTGCTTGTTTGCACTGCTCAGGGAGGGGCCGCGCATGGCGCAGGAACACGATCTGTTTGATGACATTATCGAGATCAGCAAGGGTTTCGACTTTCTTAAAAATCCGCTTGGCGGCGTGACCAATGCACTCGATCCGTCGGCGCCGCAGTGGAATCCTGCCGACTACAAGGAGCGTCCGCGCGGCAACACCATTCCATGCCTGACCTGCAAAAACGAAAAGAGCGGCTGCACCGCGTGCATGGACGTGTGCCCGGTCAACGCTATCGAGGTCGAGGAAGACTCCATCGAGATCCTCGACTCCTGTCGCAAGTGCGGCCTGTGCGCCGCTGCCTGTCCGACCGAGGCGATCATCTCGCCGCGCCTGGCGCCCAAAAACCTGTATGACGATATCGTCTCTGCTGCTACGAGCCACGAGACCGCCTACGTCACCTGCACGCGCGCCCTCAAGCGCATGCCGCGTGAGAACGAGGTCGTCGTTGCCTGCGTGGGCGATATTACTGCCGAGACCTGGTTCTCGGTACTGGCCGACTATCCCAACGTGAGTGTGTACCTGCCGTTGGGTGTGTGCGATAAATGCCGCAACACCGGCGGTGAGGACATTCTGGGCGAGGCGATTGCGAAGGCCGAAGAGTGGACTGGCACGGGCATGGGCCTGGAGGTCGACCCCAAGAGCCTCAAGTGCCATAAGCGCCGCGAGTACGAGCGCAAGGAGTACATGGAAAAGATTGCCCGCACCACGGGCCTGACGGTGACCAAGCTCAACCCGGCGACGGCGGCGCTGGCCTCGGTGACGCAAAAGCTCAAGGCCCATCGCCATCAGATTACCCAGCTGGAGCGCACGCTCAACACCATGTGCGGCACTACGACGACCAAGCGTCGCCGTTCGCTCACGCACGGGCGCCAACTGGTACTCTCGACGCTGCAAAACCATCCCGAGCTTGCCCAGAACATACAGGTGAGCACGCCGGAGTGCGATTTTGACAAGTGCACGTCGTGCGGCGAGTGCGTCAACGTGTGCCCCACGTTCGCCTGCGATTTGGTGGGAAGCGGCCGCTTTGCGTTGGAGTCTACGTATTGTTTAGGCTGCGGCGCCTGTGTCAAGGTTTGTCCCGAGCATGCGCTCAAGCTTGTTGAACACGACGCGTCCAATCTGGTCGTCGTCGATCCCGAAGCCGAGGAAAAGGCCGCCCAGAAGGCGAAGGCTCACGAAGAAGCTGAGAAGGTCAAGGCCGAGGCAAAGGCCAAGCTGGACAAGATGCTCGACCAGGTGGAAAAGCTCGCGGACTAGTTAAAAGAGCGTAAATGATGGCCGGTGGGACAGGTACTGCCCCGCCGGCCAAAAAAGTTGCGGTGGAATAGTTCCTGTTTTGCCCTTAAGCTGGCCATTCTAGGAACTATTCCACCGCAACTAATAGATGGTTAGCTCATACTGCTCTGATGGGTCTCGCTGCCGTTATTGCGGCGGGTGACCGTTTCGTGGAGTAAAAAGAAGCTGGGAACCTGCTTTGTCTCGGTGTATTCCATAAGGATACCGTCGGCGTTGTAGGTCTGCCCGCGTACAACGGCGAGTGCGTTAAAGTCGTCGAGATCGAGCACGCGTGCATCCTCGGGCGTGGGATGCTCAATCGTTACATCGCGTTTGCCCGTGGCAATCTTAATGCCAAGATCTTCTTCGAGGTAACGATAGATCGAGTCGTTGACAATCTCGGGTGTCAGCCCCGGTACCTGTGAGCTTAGGTAATAGGAGTCGTCGGAGCACACGGCTTGTCCGTCTGCATAACGGATGCGTTTGGCGCGTGTGAGCTCACAGCCTTCGGGAAACCCAGTAATCTTGGAGAGCGCCTTGCTGCAGATGAGGAGCTCAAAGACGGTGGTGACAGTCTTGAGCTCAAAGCCTCGGTTGACCGCGATTTCCTTAAAGGTCTCGAGTCCGCCGCCACCACGACTCTTCTCGTCACTGATGTTGCGAATGACGCGCATGCCTTTGCCTTGCTGGGGGAGCACGTAACCATCTGCCGCAAGCATCGAGATGGCGCGACGGACCGTCATGCGCGAACAGTCAAACAGCTGCGTGAGCTCAGTCTCCGAAGGCAGATAACTCTGATAGGCGTATGTGCCGTCGTCAATCGACTGCTTCACGTTGTCGTAAATAGTTTGGAAGATGGCTCGCGCCATGACGGTCTCCTAGAGCTGAGTGCGCGAGCGGTGGATGAGGACCGCTCGCGCAGGTGCCGATCGATTTACTTGCTGGGGTCGATTATATATTTACCCATGGCACGCAGAGCTGGGTCTGACAGGATGGCGCCGAGTTCGTCGAGGGAAGCCACCTTGGCGACCATCGAGGATACGTCGAGCCTGCCAGAGTCGATGAGCTCGAGCGCGCGACGCTGCGTATAAGGGTTGATGTAGGACGAGGTAAGCACAAGCTCCTTCTGGAAGACCTCGAAGGGCTTGACGGTGATTGTCTCATCGGGCTTGGTGAGGCCGAACATCATGACCGTAGCCTTGTGGCCGGCGATCTGGATGGCCTGCTCGATGGTGACGGGCTTGCCAACACACTCGATAACGACATCGACGTTGCCGACGCCCTCCTGCTTCAGGCGGGCCGGGACGTCCTCGTGGATGGAGTCGATCGTCAGATCGGCGCCGAGCTTGAGTGCAACCTCGCGTTTGCCCTCGACAGGCTCGAGCAAGACGACTTTGGTGGCGCCGGCGTTTTTGGCAAGCTGCATCATGAGCAGGCCGATCATGCCGCCGCCGATAACGACAACTGTGCTGCCGGGCTTGATGCTGCACATATCGATGCCGTGCAGGCAGCAGGCGACGGGCTCGGTCATAGCACCCTGCTCAAAGCTGGTGTGATCGCCCAACTTGTAGACTTGCTGCATATCGACGGAGCAGTACTCCGCAAAGCCGCCGTTAACGGTGGTGCCGTAGCCGGTCATATGCTCGCAGTAGTGGTTGATTCCGTCACGGCAGGGTTCGCAGCAGCCGCAGGGATGGTTTGGGTCAATGCACACGCGATCGCCCGGTTTAAAGTCGGTGACGTCGCTGCCTACGGCCTCGACAACGCCCGCAAACTCATGACCAAGGATCGTAGGCGGGGTAACGTCGGCTGCACCCTTGTCGCCTTCATAGATATGAACGTCGGTACCGCAGACGCCGCAAGCTTTGACGTTGATCAGAACGTCGCGCCTGCCCACGGCCGGCTTTGCCGATTCCTCGACTCTGAGGTCGTGCTTTCCATAGAAGACCGCGCTTTTCATGGTGACTCCTTAACGTGGCGGTGAATGTTGTAATGAAGTATAGGTATGCAAACATCCTTATACAAGCCTATCTAGACAAGTCGATAAATATTTTGTTTTAGAAGTTTTAGACAAACAGGCAATAACAGGCAAAACCTTTGAAATAAACCGTTCACCGTCAAATATCGACCGCTGACCGAACATGGAAACCGTATTAACTTGTCTAGATAAGTGATATGATAAAAATGGAAGCGCAAGAAGTCAGGGAAGCGGGCCCACCCGTCCTATTGCACGAGGTACACGCAAACGGCGCGTCTGCGGTCTCGAGTGAAGCCAAAACCGCAGCCGCTCCGAATGAAGAGAGGGGGATTCCCCGTCATGATGCAAAAGATACAACGTTTCGGCGGTGCAATGTACACGCCTGCAATTCTTTTCGCATTTTCCGGAATCGTCGTCGGCCTGGGTACGTTGTTTACCACCGAGGCGATCTTTGGCGAGATGGCCACTGCGGGCCATCTTTGGTTTGATTGCTGGAATGTGCTGCTCCAGGGTGGTTGGACGCTCTTTAACCAGATGCCGTTGCTGTTTTGCGTAGCGTTGCCAATCTCGCTCGCGAACAAGCAGAACGCTCGCTGCTGCATGGAGGCTTTGGCCATCTACCTTACCTTCAACTACTTTGTAAGCACAATCTTGGGGCAGTGGGGCCCTGTCTTTGGGGTCGACTACTCTGTCGAGGCGGGCAGCGGTACTGGTCTTGCCACTATCGCAAGCATCAAAACGCTTGATATGGGCATCATGGGCGCGCTCATTATCTCTGGTATCGCCACGATGCTGCATAACAAGTTCTTCGACGCCGAACTTCCTGAGTGGCTGGGCGTGTTCTCGGGCTCTGTGTTCATCTATATGATCGGTTTCTTCGTTATGGTTCCGGTCGCTCTTATCGCCTGCCTGGTGTGGCCGCATGTTCAGGCTGCTATCTCCGCCTTCCAGGGATTCATCCTTTCCGCCGGTACGTTTGGCGTGGGTGTCTTTGCTTTCTTCGAGCGCGTGCTGATCCCTACAGGCCTGCACCACTTTATCTATACGCCGTTCTATTACGACAACGCGGCAGTCAACGGCGGCATCTTTGCTGCTTGGGCCAACATCCTGCCCCAACTGGCTGCCGATCCGAGCATTGCTCTTAAGGATGCCGCACCCTGGGCTGCCTATACCTGCCCTGGTTGGACTAAGGTCTTCGGCTCGCTTGGCGTCGCCATTGCGTTTTATATGACCGCCAAACCCGAGCGCAAGCAGCGCGTCAAGGCTCTGCTGATCCCGGTCACCCTTACCGCTATGCTTTGCGGTATCACCGAGCCGCTTGACTTCACCTTCCTGTTCATCGCGCCCGGCCTGTTCGTCGTCCACTGCGTGCTCGGAGCGCTCGGCTGCATGGCTCAAAACCTCCTTGGCGTCGTGGGCATCTTCGACGGCGGCATCATCTCGATGCTCTCGTGGGACTGGCTGCCCCTTTGGGCCGCACACGGTCTGCAGTACGCCATCTCCATCCTTGTCGGTCTGTGCTTTACCGCCCTTTGGGTCGTGGTCTTCCGTTTCCTGATCGTCAAGTTCGACTTTAAGACCCCCGGTCGCGAGGATGACGATGTTGAGGTCGAGCTCAAGTCCAAGGCCGACTACAAGCAAAAGCAGGGCGGTGCTGCTGCTGGCAAATCGGTCGCCCAGAGTAAAGATGATGAGCGCTTGGTGCTTGCCGAGAACATCCTCGATCTGCTCGGTGGCACGGATAACATCATCGATGTAACTAACTGCGCTACCCGTCTGCGCGTTAACGTCAAGGACAAGAGCGTCGTTGCACCCGAGGCTTCCTTCAAGGCGATCGGTACGCATGGCTTGGTGGTCCAAGGTCAGTCAATCCAGGTCATCATCGGCCTTACCGTCCCGCAGGTTCGCGAGAAGTTCGAGAGTCTTCTGAAGTTCGAGAGTCTTCTGTAAACCATCGTCCATCGAAAAAATCGGCCTTGCAGAGCCGGTATGCACCGCAAGGCCGATTCTAGAGATAAAAAACTCCACTTCTAGGTAACAATTCCAAACCGTGCAGGCCGCGTACGGGGATGGATTGAGCAAGCGGCCAGAATGAGGAGGACATCATGTCCAAGAAAAACTATGCCGTGACCATTGCCGGCGGTGGCTCTACCTTCACCCCGGGCATCGCTCTGATGCTGCTTGAGGAGCGCGACCGCTTTCCGGTCAACAAGGTGACCTTCTACGATAACAACGCCGAGCGCCAGGAGACCGTGGCCAAGGCCTGCGAGATCTACTTCCACGAGAACGCCCCCGAGGTTGAGTTTAGCTACACCACCGACCCCGAGACCGCATTCACCGGGACCGACTTCGTCCTTGCTCACATCCGCGTTGGCCTGTACGCTATGCGCGAGCTCGACGAGAAGATTCCTCTCAAGTACGGCTGCGTTGGCCAAGAGACCTGCGGTGCCGGCGGTATCGCCTACGGCATGCGCTCCATCGGCGGCGTCATCGAGATCCTCGACTACATGGAGAAGTACAGCCCCAACGCCTGGATGCTCAACTACTCCAACCCCGCGGCCATCGTCGCCGAGGCCTGCCGCGTGCTGCGCCCCAACAGCCGCATCATCAACATCTGCGACATGCCGATCGACCTTATGGATAAGATGAGCCGTATGTGCGGCATCAAGGATCGTCGCGAGCTGCAGTATAGCTACTACGGCCTCAACCACTTTGGTTGGTGGAGCAAAATCTACGACAAGGACGGCAACGACCTCATGCCGCAGATTAAGGAGCACATGGCTAAGAACGGCTACCTGGACGGCATCGAGCACGAGGCCGGTAAGGAGCAGCATGTCGAGGAGAGCTGGATTCACACCTTCGGCAAGGCCAAGGATGTCTATGCTGTCGATCCCGAGACGATTCCCAATACCTACCTCAAGTATTACCTGTACCCGGACTATGTTGTCGAGACGTCTGACCCCAACTACACTCGCGCCAATGAGGTTATGGACGGCCGCGAGAAGAAGGTCTTTGGTGCTTGCCGCGATATCATTGCCAAGGGTACTGCCAAGGACGGCGGCTTTGAGCCGGATGTGCATGCCAACTACATCGTCGACCTTGCCTGCGCACTGGCCGAGAACACGCTCGAGCGCTTCCTGCTGATCGTCCCCAACGATGGCGCTGTGCCCAACTTCGACCCGACGGCTATGGTCGAGGTGCCTTGCATCGTCGGTTCCAACGGCTTTGAGAAGATCTGCCAGGGCCCGATTCCGCAGTTCCAGAAGGGCCTGATGGAGCAGCAGGTTTCCGTCGAGAAGCTCGTTGTCCAGGCTTGGGTCGAGGGCAGCTACCAGAAGCTCTGGCAGGCACTCACGCTCTCCAAGACCATTCCTTCGGCGAGCGTTGCCAAGCAGATCCTGGACGAGCTCATCGAGGCCAACAAGGATTTCTGGCCCGAGCTTAAGTAAGGACTGCTGTCTCGAACCCTCACGCATCTCTGCTTCATTTGCGCCGTCGTGGTGTCCGGATTCGCCCGGATGCTGCGGCGGCGCTATACTTATGCAGTTTGAAGTACCTGTACCAAAAGGAGCTGTCGTGTCCCTTTCCATCGGTATCGTGGGCCTGCCCAACGTGGGCAAGTCGACGCTGTTCACCGCGCTTACCAAAAAGACCGGCCTTGCCGCCAACTACCCGTTCGCCACGATCGACCCCAACGTGGGCATCGTCGACGTGCCCGATAGCCGCTTGCAAAAGCTCGCCGACATCGTTAACCCGGGTCGCATCGTGCCGGCAACGGTCGAGTTCGTCGACATCGCAGGTCTGGTGAAGGGCGCTAACGAGGGCGAGGGTCTGGGCAACCAGTTCCTGGCCAACATTCGCGAGACCGACGCCATCTGCGAGGTCGTGCGCTACTTTAAGGACCCCAACGTTATGCGCGAGGTGGGCCGCACGGGCGAGTTCGTCGACCCCGCCGGTGACGCCGACACCATCATGACTGAGCTTATTCTGGCCGACATGGGCACGCTCGAGAAGCAGCTGCCTAAGCTCGAGAAGGAGGCCAAGCGCGACAAGGAGCTCATGCCCAAGTTTGAGGTCGCCAAGCGCCTGCTTGCCTGGCTCAACGAGGGTAAGCGCGCCGCGTCCATGGAGATGACCGACGAGGAGCGCGCCGCTGCCAAGGGCCTGTTCCTGCTCACCATGAAGCCCATCCTGTATGTGGCCAACGTGGACGAGGATATGCTCAACGAGGACCTGGCGCCCATCGATGGTGTCAAGCCGCTGCCGATCTGCGCCAAGATAGAGGCCGAGCTTTCTGAGCTCGATCCCGAGGATGCGGCCGACTACCTGGAGAGCTTGGGCCTGGAACAGCCCGGTCTGGACGTGCTCGCACAGGCCGCTTACAAGCTGCTCGGCCTGCAGTCGTTCTTTACGGCCGGTGAGATGGAGGTCAAGGCCTGGACGGTTCGTCAGGGCGTGACCGCCCCGCAGGCCGCCGGCGTCATCCACACCGACTTTGAGCGCGGCTTTATTAAGGCCGAGGTCATTGGCTACAACGACTACATCGAGCTCGGTGGCGAGCAGGGCGCCAAGGCTGCCGGCAAGCTGCGCATCGAGGGCAAAGAGTATGTCATGGCCGATGGCGACGTCGTGCACTTCCGCTTTAACGTGTAAGGACGGCGCACATGTTTAAATTTGGAAAAAAAGCCGGCTACATGGGCATCGCGCTGCTGGTGCTTGCGGTGCTTCCGCTGTTGGTCGCGGCGTTTATGATCCCCAACATTGGTCCCGAGGTGGCAACGAAGTTTAACGCCGCCGGCGAGGTGACGCGCTGGGGCAAGAGCTACGAGCTGCTGGCACTGCCGGTGCTCAACCTGCTGCTGAGCGTGGCGACGTACTTTACGGCGGGACGCCAGGCAAAAAACAATGATGACTCCGCCGCCATGGCGCGCATCGTGTGTGAGCGCTACCTGCGCAACGGTTGCATCACGGGCGTGTTTCTCAACGTGATCAACGTTTACTTTATGTACTCGGCGATTACCGGAACGGGCTTTGGCTTTGGTTTCTAGCTTGTCCTTTTAGGCAACGAGCCTGCACATATATTCAATGGCTGCTGCGAGGCCGCCGCTCGATCGTGGTTTAAAGACCATGTCGGCGGCGGCCTCGTTTTCGTATCCGGCGCCGCGAAGGGCGAGTGCGGTACCGGCTTCTAAAAGGAGCGGCAGGCCGCGCTGGCTGGTTGCGATTACGGCAGCCTGATTGAGTGAGCAGCTGTGCGCCTGGCATTGGATGGCAAGTTCGCCTTGCGCCGGGCAAGGGACCAGAACGGCGGCGACGCGACTTGATAGCAATGCAAATGCTGTGCGCTCATCGGGCGAAAGGCATTCTGCTTCAACGACGACGAGCTTGGGTGGTGCGCTGTTTGTGCGAAGCGTGGTTCGGTACGTGCGGACCGAAGAACCCGACATAGAAAACTCCTGTGTATTCGGCAAAACGTAAACTATAGTTTACGTTTATGTTCGGCCCCATTTCAAACTCGTCTGCATGGACGAACGTGCGAAACAGATTCTTGGCAGGCGGGTTGAAGAGACACGCAGAGACCTTGGTATCTCCAAGGTTGATTTTTGTGTGGCGACAGGAATCAGCCGACCCTATCTCGACCGAATCGAAGACGGGACGGCAAATTTCACGCTCAAGGTTCTATTTAAGATCGCGCCCGCACTCGGCATGACGGTGTCAGAGCTTCTCGAGGGTATCGAATAGGGCGTTCCCCCGCTGTATTTGACGCTCTTTGGGCGGGTCCCCCTGGTTGCGATGTGCAAAATCGCGAGTATTCAGCACCAGTTCGGCCGTAGATGGTAGCTCGAGCGGCTGGCTTTGCCTTTTTGACAGTAGATAATCCACACTCTAAATAAAAATGAGGAATAAATATTTACTAGACGGACCCTTCGTCCTAAAAGTTCGTCTAATAATCGGCCGATTCTATGCCTCCGGAGGAGAAATTGCAGAATACTCCGATTTTTGCACGGCCCGAGGGGGACCACCTGTCGTTTAAGGCTGCGATAAGTGGAGCTGCCTTAGGGATTACGCCATCGGGACGCGGTCGTGGTTGACTTGGCTGTAGAACAGGCGCTGGATTTCGGTGGCATCGCGTGACTGGCCGAGTGCCCACATGGTCTTGGCCACAAGCGTCTCGGTGGTCATGTCGTCGCCGCGCAGAATGCCCGGATGATCGGCGTAAGCGCGGCCGACCTCATAAACGCCCAGATCGAGGCCCTCTTCGGGGACCTGCGTGGTCATAACGACGGTGCGGCCCGAATCGACCCAGCGGAAAATCGCCTCCTGGAATGACTCGCCCGACTCGCCAAACTCGGGGATACCGCCAATGCCAAAGGTCTCCAGAATCACGGCGTCGTAGCTGTCGGCAAGGGCGTCGAGGATGCCCGGGTTTACGCCGGGCGTAAGCTTGAGTACAAATACGCGCGGGTCGATGCTGTCGTAGAAGCGCACCGGGTTTTCGCCCTGATGCGTGCCGTGAAGCCCGTTGCGCACGATGCGGTCGTTGCGGATATAGGCGATAGGCGGATAGTTGACGCTAATGAACGCGTTAAAGCTCATGGTGCGCTGTTTGCGGGCGCGCGTGCCGGCAATGGCTACGCCGCCAAACACGATCGAGACGTCGTGCGAGTGCTCGTCGAGCGCATAAAGCAGGCTCTGGTACAGGTTGAGCTTGGCGTCGGTAAAGGGATTGCCCATGGGCTTTTGCGAGCCGGTGAGTACGATAGGCTTGGGGCTGTCCTGAATCAGATAGGAAAGCGCCGCCGCGGTGTAGCTCATGGTGTCGGTGCCGTGCAGGACCACAAAGCCGTCGTGATCGGCATAGCCCTCGACAATGACGTCGCGGATACGCATCCAGTCGCTCGGGCGCATGTTGGTGCTGTCGATGTTCATGGGCTGCACGACGTCGAGCTCGCAGAGCCCCGAGATCTCGGGGACGCTCTGGGCGAGCTCCTCACCGGTCAGGGCGGGGGAGAGGCCGTTGCCGTCCTCGGTCGATGCGATGGTGCCGCCCGTGGCGATGAGAAGGATGCGCTTCATGCTGGTATTCCTATCGTATTTGCCGCCGTAGAGGCGGAGTTGTTCGGCAGTATTGTGGCACAGGGCGTCCAATGTTCAAACGTATCACATCATCTGCAACGTTTGGTAACACTTCAATTGCCGTCAAATAGGGGCCCTGGTCGTGCGTTTGCCGTGCGCTGATGGCTGCGAGGGACGAGAAACCCCATATAACGTGTACACTATGGAGGTTCTTTTCGTTCATTCACGCGGGTGGGCACCGGCTCCCCGCCAACAAGAGGGGGAAACCATGGATCAAAAGGCTTCCGCAAAGGTCCTCGTACTCGACTTTGGTGCGCAGTACGGTCAGCTCATTGCCCGTCGCGTCCGCGACCTCAACGTGTATTCCGAGATCGTTCCCTGCGACATCTCGGCCGATGAGATTCGCGAGATGAACGCCTCTGCGCTCATCCTTTCCGGCGGCCCGGCCTCCGTGTACGCCGAGGACGCTCCGTCCATCGATCCCGCCATCTTTGACCTTGGCCTTCCCGTCCTGGGCTTTTGCTACGGCCATCAGATCACGGCCGTGACGCTCGGCGGCAAGGTCGGCCACTCCGAGGTGGGCGAGTACGGCCGCGCCACCATCACGCGCACGGCTGGCGCCAAGCTCTTTAACTCCACGCCCATGGAGCAGACCGTGTGGATGAGCCACCGCGACGCCGTGTCCGAGGTGCCCGAGGGCTTTACCGTTACCGCCAGCACCGACGTGTGCCCGGTTGCCGCCATGGAGTGCGTCGAGCGCAAGATCTTCACCACGCAGTTCCACCCGGAGGTCAAGCACTCCGAGTACGGTCAGCAGCTGCTGAGCAACTTCCTGTTTGAGATCTGCGGCCTGGAGCCCAACTGGAGCATGGACGACCTGGTCGAGACCATGACGGCCGAGTTCCGCGAGAAGGTCGGCGACGACCGCGTGATTCTGGCCCTGTCCGGTGGCGTCGACTCCTCCGTCGTGGCCGCGCTGGGCGCCCGTGCCGTGGGCAAGCAGATGACCTGCGTGTTCATCAACCACGGCCTGCTGCGCAAGGGCGAGCCCGAGCAGGTGGAGGAGGTCTTCACCAAGCAGTTTGACGTCGACTTTATCCACGTCCACGCCGAGGACCGTTATGCCGAGCTTCTGGCCGGCGTGACCGAGCCCGAGGAGAAGCGCCGCATCATCGGCACGCAGTTCTGGAAAGAGTTCTTCGCCGTGGCGCAGCAGCTCGAGACCGATGGCAAGCCGGTCAAGTACTTGGCTCAGGGCACCATCTACCCCGACATCATTGAGTCCGGCGCTCGCAAGACGGGCGGCAAGACGGCTACCATCAAGAGCCATCACAATCTGATCCCGTTCCCCGAGGGCGTGCACTTCGACCTTATTGAGCCGCTCGACCACTTCTTTAAGGACGAGGTCCGCGCGCTTGGTCTGGCGCTCGGTCTGCCGGGTCATATCGTGTTCCGCCAGCCTTTCCCGGGCCCGGGTCTGGCCATCCGCATCATCGGTGCGGTCGACAAGGAGAAGCTCGAGATCCTCAAGAATGCCGACGCCATCGTGCGCGAGGAGCTCGACGCCTATAACCAGCGTCTGTTTGAGCAGACCGGCGAGCGCAACTCCGAGCATAGCTGCTGGCAGTATTTCGCCGTCCTGCCCGACATTAAGTCCGTCGGCGTTATGGGCGACGAGCGCACCTACCAGCGCCCAATTATCCTGCGTGCCGTCGAGTCCAGCGATGCCATGACCGCCGACTGGGCCAAGCTGCCCTACGACGTCCTGGCCCGCATCTCCGGCCGCATCGTGGCCGAGGTTCCCGGCGCCAACCGCGTGTGCTACGACATCACGTCCAAGCCGCCCGCGACGATTGAGTGGGAATAGAACATACGTTCGATAAAATAATATAGTATCAGATAGCGGGCACGGTTTCAATTGAATCCGTGCCCGCTGCTGTATGCGTGTCCTTGCACGCCCAATATGCGCCGTAAAAGCCGTCTTCTTCGACGTCAAAGTGAATGCGCTTCGTTTTCGCCTCTCAAAATCTTATTTTCACGATTTGCATTTTCATCCCGTTGTCACCGACCCTTGCGAGAAACCGGAAAAAGCAGCTGACAGAAGAGTCTCTCAAATCGTTGTAGCCCAGCATATAGCCGCGACTTGTGACCTGCAGACGGCTGTCCCACGTGCCGATTTCCTTGGCGGCATCCGAAACCGCAAAATATGCCCCCACATCCTTGATTTTTGCAGTCTTAAGCCATGTTTTTGCGATCATCTTTACCGCCGTCCGATTGGCAGCATCAAAGACCAGCACACTGCCGGGGAAAGCGTCCGCCATCCCCCGCACCAGTTCCCGGACCTGCTGGGTCAGAAAGTAATAGAACACCCCGGAGGCAAAGAACACCGCCCCGCCGGAGGCATCGATTTTGCCAAACCATGCGGTGTCTTTCAGGTCGCAGGGGATATTTTGTTCTCGATCCCCGGCGGGCAGTAGCTGCTGCCGCAAGGCAATCACATCCGGGAAGTCCAGATTGTAGATCTTGCATCTACCGTTGTCGCAGGTTCTGCCGGTGTTGTCCAGCCCGCAGCCCAGATTGACCACCGCCGCATTGGGGTGGCCTTTCAGGTAATCCCGCACCTCGAAAGCAAGATCACTCTGCCGTGTGGCCACCTCCAGCGCACCAAAGCGCTGTATCAGGCTGCGGGAGTTTTTCTCTGCCTCTGAAAAGTCGTAGTCGATCTGGTCGAGCAGACGAACCGCTGTTTCATCCCTGTAAAGGTTCGGGTACAACTCCGTACACAGCTTCCGGGAATACAGCGGGAGGATCAGCGTCTCCTGCACGGTGTTTTTCTCAATTTTACATTTCATAGGTTTCTTCCTCAGTGAATAAAAACTGTCATAATTGCCGCCAGCATAGCCGCTATGACCGTCATGCCTATCGCCATGTGCAGGATGGATGCAAAAATGCCCGTGCTTGATACCCCTACTTCCGCGCCGTGACGCAGAGCCACTTTTTCTTTTTGTGTATCTGCACCTCGTGAAAACCCGCCTGCTCCAGACATGCCTTTAATTCAATGTCCTTGTAGATGGTCATGCCGCCGATGATCTGCGTCCACCTCTCGTCCTTGTCCGTATCGCCATTGCTCTCGTTGCAGATAAGAATTGTCCCGCCTGGCTTCAGCGTCCGCCAGACCTCACGGAAGCATCGGGCAAATCAGGCCAAAAATAGACGGTCTCAAAGGCCGTGGCGGCATCGAAGTAGCTATCCTCAAACACCATATCCGCCACACTGCCTTGCAGAACGGCGCAACGCCCCTCCTGAATTGCAATTCGGTTGAGCTTTCTAGTCTTCTCCACGCTGACGGGCGAATAGTCGACGCCCTTGACGACGCCATGCGGGCATTTTTTCAGCAGTCTCTTCATGTTCGCACCGCCGCCGCAGCCGCAGTCCAGCACTCTGGCGTCCGG
>CABUVC010000016.1 GCA_902494855.1 uncultured Collinsella sp. | reverse complement strand
CGGTCGAAAACGCATAGGCAGAAAGCACGTCGACGCCCAGACGCACGCAGGCGGTAATGATCTCGCGCAGCGAGACGATACCTGCCTTATGACCCTCGGTGCGTGCAAGACCGCGCGACGTGGCCCAACGACCGTTGCCGTCCATGATGCACGAGATATGGTGCGGAATGTTATTGAGGTCAAGGTCGGAAAAACCGACGCCCGCAGGGGCGTCGGCAAAGTACTCGACCAGTTTATGCTCGTCGTATTGCACCTTAGATCTCCATGACCTCGGCTTCTTTTTCCTTCAGAAGCTCCTCGACCTTGGCGACATACTCATCGGTATGCTTCTGGACCTTGGCCTGCTCGCGACGGACATCGTCCTCGGTGAGCTCCTCATCGCGCTCGAGCTTGTTGTTGAAGTCGCGACGGATGTTACGGATAGACACCTTGGCCTGCTCGGCGTACTCGCGGCACTCCTTGACGAGCTCGCGACGGCGCTCCTCAGTGGGAGCCGGGAACGGAAGACGAACGACGGTGCCATCGGAGTTGGGGGTAATGCCCAGATCGGAAGCGCCGATGGCCTTGACGATAGCGTTGATGAGGGCCTTGTCCCACGGCTCGATGAGCAGCATGTGAGCCTCGGGGGTCTTGACGGCGGCAACCTGCGTGACCGGCGTGGGAACACCGTAATAATCGACGGTGATGTCGGACAGAATGTTGGCGTTGGCGCGACCGGTACGGACCTTGGAGAAGTTATGCTTGAGGGACTCGAGCGACTTGTCCATATGGGCGGTGATGTTCTCTGCCATGCTTAATCCTCCTGATAGACGAGCGTGCCGACGGGTTCACCCGCGAGCGCGCGTTTGACGGTGTCCTCGCCATCGATATTGAGGACCAAAATAGGCATACGGTTATCCTGGCACAGGGCCGTAGCTGTGGAATCCATAACCTGCAGGCCGCGAACGAGAACCTCGTGATAAGTAATCTTGTCAAAACGGACGGCATCGGCGCACTTGACGGGATCCTTGTCGTAGATGCCGTCAACCTTGGTGGCTTTAATCAGAATCTCGGCGCCGATCTCGCACGCACGAAGAGCCGCGGCGGTGTCGGTCGTAAAGTACGGATTACCCGAACCGGCGGCAAAAATAACAACGTTGCCCTTGGAAAGGTGGTTGATAGCGCGACGGCGAATATAGGGCTCGCAGATCTCGTTCATCTGGATAGCGCTCATCACGCGGCAGGGAACATCGTTATGCTCGAAGGCATCCTGCAGGGCGAGCGCGTTCATAACGGTTGCCAGCATGCCCATGTAGTCGGCCTGAGCACGCTCCATGCCACCGGCAGCGCCGGCCATGCCACGGAAAATATTGCCGCCGCCGACAACGACGCCGACCTCATGGCCAACGGCGAGCAGCTCCTTGACCTGCTTGGCAAGATGATCGGTAACCTTGGGGTCGATGCCATATTGGCCGTCGCCCATCAGCGCTTCGCCGGAAAGCTTAAGAAGCACTCGTTTATATCGGATGTCGGACAAAGCGATCCTCCTTTAATTAGACTCTCAATATGATATCAAAGGCTCTGATAAGAGCCATGAAAAAGCAGGCTGTGAGTAAAACCCACAGCCTGCTCATTACCAGCTACAAGAGCTTATTTACTCGCCACGGACCAGACGGTCAAAGGCAACGACGGTAATGGTGTCGCCGAGCTCCTTGGAGACCTGCTCTGCGTACTTCTTGATGGTGAGGGAGCTGTCCTTGATGAACTCCTGCTCGGTGAGCACGGACTGCTTGTAGAACTTCTCCAGACGGCCAACAGCCATCTTCTCCTGGATAGCCTCGGGCTTGCCGGACTCGGCAGCCTGGGCCATGTAGATCTGCTTCTCGTGCTCGACGGTCTCGGCCGGAACCTGATCGCGGGTAGCGCAGATCGGGGCGACGGCGGCAACCTGAAGGGCAACGTCGTGAGCGAAGGTCTTGAAGGACTCAGCCTGAGCGGTCTCGGTCTTCTCGAAGGCGAACTCGACGAGGACGCCGATCTTACCACCCATGTGGATGTAAGAAGCGAGCGCGCCGTTCTCGGCCTTGCGGGCAGCGAAGCGGGAGATCTTCATGTTCTCGCCCATGATGTGAATCATCTCGGTGAGCTCGGAGGAAACGGTCTCCTCGCCCATCGGCTTCTCGAGCAGAGCGTCGACGTCAGCAGGCTCGGTGGTGGCGACAACCTCAGCGACCTTAGAAGCAAAGCCGGTGAACTTGGCGTTGGAGCCAACGAAGTCGGTCTCGCAGGAGAGCTCGAGCAGAGCACCGGTCTTGCCATCCTCGGAGACGAACGCGGCGACAGCGCCCTCGTTGGTCTCACGGCCAGCCTTCTTGGCAGCCTTGGCAAGGCCGTTCTTACGCAGAACGTCGACAGCGGCGTCCATGTCGCCGTCAGCCTCGACGAGAGCCTTCTTGCACTCCATCATCGGGGAGTCGGTCATCTCGCGGAGCTGCTTGACCATAGCGGCGGTAATCTGGGCCATTGTGGTTCCTTTCAAAGAGATGAAAAAGAATTAACTAAGACTGATTTACTCGGCCTTGGGCTCAGCGGCCATCTCGGCCTCGGAGACCTGCTCCTTGCCGGAGCCAGCGAGGCAGGCGTCAGCCATGAGCTCGCACATAAGGGTGACAGCAGAGATAGCGTCATCGTTGCAGGGGATGCCGTACTCGACCTCGTCGGGATCGGAGTTGGTGTCGATCAGAGCGACGACGGGGATGTTCAGGCGCTGAGCCTCCTTGATGGCGTTCTCCTCGCGCTTGGTGTCGATGACGAAGAGAGCCTGGGGCAGACCCTTCATGTCGCGGGCACCACCGAGGTTGGTCTGGAGCTTGGTGAGCTCCTTGCCGAGAACAGCCTGCTCCTTCTTGGGGAGCACTGCCATGCGGCCGTCCTCGACCATGGCCTCGAGCTCCTCCATGCGGTTGATGCGGGAGCGGATGGTGACGAAGTTGGTCAGCATGCCGCCGAGCCAACGCTGGTTGATGTAAGGCATATTGGCGCGCTCAGCAGCGTTCTTGACGGCCTCCTGAGCCTGCTTCTTGGTGCCGACAAACAGCACATTGCCGCCCTTGGCGACGTTCTTGACGAAGGTGTAGGCCTGATCGGCGTCGAGGATGGTCTGCTTGAGGTCGAGGATGTAGATGCCGTTGCGCTCACCGAAGATGAACGGCTTCATCTTGGGGTTCCAGCGACGGGTCTGGTGACCGAAGTGGCAGCCGGCCTCGAGCAGGGTGCGGATATTAATCTTGGTAGCCATGTTAAACCTCCTGTGGTTTGCCTCCGCGCGGGGTCATCCTCCAAAACCAACCCGGACATGTGCTACCAAAGCCCGGGCACCACGGTATGAAGTAGCCGCGCGTGCGTGATAAAAACCTGTTGCCGTGAAGCAACCCGATGAATGATAGCAGGAATGCTTCTTCCTGCCAACCCGCAATCAAAACCACACACCTGAGCGCGGCGCGGGACGTCCCAGCCACTATTCGCCGCGGGGATGGGCTTGAGCCACAGCCCGCTTAAGCCGATCGGGTGTGAGATGCGTGTAGATCTGCGTCGTGGACAGGCTCGCATGACCCAGCAGCTCTTGAACCGAGCGCAGGTCCGCGCCGCCCTCGAGCAAGTCGGTCGCAAAGGTATGGCGCATCGCATGCGGGGCGATGTCGGCCGGAATGCCGGCGAGCGTCGCCAGCGTATGGAACCGCCGCCTGAGCATGGCGGCACTCATGCGATTACCGCGCGCCGATATAAGCAGCGGATGCGGCCCGGTAGCGGGGTCACGACGCTTTGCCTGAGCGAGCAACTTCGGCCTCCCCTCCTCAATATAGAGACGCGTCGCCTCGAGCGCACGACGATACAGAGGGACGATACGTTCTTTGCTCCCCTTGCCCCACAGGCGCAGCGTGCGTTCGGACCACGCAATGGACTCCACATTGAGTGCTGCGAGCTCTGAGATACGGGCGCCCGAGGCATAGAGCAGCTCGAGCATCGCCGCATCGCGCAGTCCCGCGGGTGTTGAGGTATCAGGCGTCTTGAGCAGCGCATCGACCTGCTTGATCGTAAGGACGCCCGGCAGGTCACGCGGCAGCTTGGGCGATGCGATCGCCGAGACTGCATCGCCCTCGACAATCCCCTCGGCAGCCATCCAGCGATAGAGCGATCGGATGGCCGAAAGGTGCGCCGCAAGCGTTCGGGGAGCCACCTGTTCACGCGAAAGCTCGGCAAGATAGCGACGAATGGTGCGCACGTCGGCAGCGAAGGCATCGATATCCTCGCGCTCGCACCAGGCAGCAAAGCGCTCCAGCCTCGAGCCATAGGCCGTCACCGTGTTGGGAGAAAGACCCTCGACACGTGCGATGTAGGCGATAAACGAGTCGACGGTGTCGTACAGGTCAAAGGCTATGACCGGTCGCCTCCAAACAGATCGGGGCGAGTGGCCAGATAGGCATCAAGAGCCTCGAGCGCACGGTCCGCATACGCCTGGTAGCGGTCGCGCTTGCTGCGACGCTTACCGTCCTCGAGCGGCGGCACCAGGCCAAAGTTGACATGCATGGGCTGGTAGCCCACGGTGGCAGGATCGGTCGCATAGCCCACGAGCGCGCCCAGGGCGCCCACGCGGGGCAACTCGACGCCCGCGGCGCCGATAGCCTCGGCATAGGTGTTGAGCGCCGCGAGCAGACCGGTCGCCACGGCTTCCATGTACCCCTCGGTGCCGGTGATCTGACCGGCCAGGCGCACGCCGGTACCGGGCACGGCAAAGGTGCCATCGAGCACGTGCGGGGCGTCGACAAAGGTATTGCGGTGCATGACACCGTAGCGGAAGAACTCAGCGTTCTCCAGGCCCGGCACCATATGGAAGACGCGCTTCTGCTCGCCAAAGGTCAGGTTTGTCTGGAAGCCCACCAGGTTATAGGCGGTCTTCTCCTTGTTCTCGGCACGCAGCTGAATCGCCGCCCAGGGGCGACGTCCGGTACGCGGGTCGGTGAGGCCGACGGGCTTCATGGCGCCAAAGCGAATGGCGTCCTTGCCGGTGCGCGCAACTTCCTCGGCAGGCTGGCAGGCCTGGAACAGATCGCCGCCCTCAAAGTCTTTGAGCACCACGCGGTCGGCCGTGGTAAGTGCCTCGATAAAGGCCTCGTACTCCTCCTTGTTGAGCGGAGCGTTGAGATAGTCGCCGCTCCCCTGCTCCTCGTAGCGCGACTGCGAAAACAGCACGTCCATATCGAGCGTGGAGGCATCGACGATCGGCGCCGCGGCATCGAAGAACGCAAGGGCGTCGCCACCGACGAGCTTCATGACCTCTTCGCTCAGCGCCGGTGAACACAGCGGGCCCGCGGCAATGACCACGTGGCCCTCGGGAATCTGCGTGACCTCGCCGTGCACGACCTCGATATTGGGACGGGCGGCAACCTCGGCCTCGACAAGCTCGGAAAACTTGACGCGGTCGACCGCCAGGGCACCGCCAGCGGGAACAGCCGCGCGATGGGCGCAATCGAGCAGGACTGAACCCATGCGCTCAAGCTCGGCCTTCAGCAAACCAGCCGCGGAATCCGGACGGGTCGACTTAAACGAATTGGAGCAGACGAGCTCTGCCAAGTGATCGGTATGGTGAGCCGGGGAGCTAACCTGGGGGCGCATCTCGCACAGCTTAACGGCAAAACCGCGGTCTGCCAGCTGGATCGCGCATTCCGAACCCGCCAGACCGCCACCGATAACCGTCACCTGATCAAACAGCATCTGCAAACACCTTTCTAATTGACATGTTTTCCATTGTGACCGAAGGGTGTCTGGGCGTGAAGGGCAAACTTGGAGGGCGCATACCTTCCATCCATCATGCGATCGATAAGGCCCTCGAGTTCAAGCGAACCCAAGAGTTTGAGTACGCCGACGGCATCGAGCGAGACGAGCGCCGCGATGTCGTTGACCTTGAGCGGAGAGGCGATGAGCGCATGCATCACGGTCTGCTGCGTTGAATCCAGGTCGGCAATGCCGGGAGCATCGGGGCGCGAGTAGCGCAGGGTGCCGTAGATGCGTGAGATAGCCATCTCGATAGATTCCTCGTCGATGATGCAGCAGGCACCGTTCGCAATGAGGTAATTCGTGCCACGCGACTCGGGCGATAGGATCGACCCCGGCACGGCAAGAAGTTCTCGCCCCAAATCCATAGCAGCCTCGGCTGTAGAAAACGTCCCGGAAGGCATACCCGCCTCGGATACAAAGAGGGCTTGCGACAGGGCCGCGATCACGCGATTGCGGCGCGGAAAGGCAAACTTGCGAGGACCCATGCCCCACGGGGAGATCGACACGACCGCGCCACCCGTATCGAGCGTGCGCGTAATAAGCCCCGCGCTCGAACGCGGGTAGACCACGTCGGCGCCCGTCCCCAGCACCACGACGTGTTTGCCGCCGGCGTTGACCGCAGCCCAACCCGAGGCCTGGTCACAACCGACCGCGCCGCCCGAAACTACCGTCACGCCCGCCTCGACCGCCACCTTTGCCGCAAGCTCTGCCACGGCAAGACCATACGGCGAGGCCTTGCGCGCGCCGATGATGGAGAGCGCGGGCGTCGAAAGCACCTCGGGGTTGCCGCGCACATAGAGCGTCTGGGGTACATCAGAAAGCTCCAAAACGGTCTCGGGATACAACGCATCACCTGGATGCAGCTCGTAGGTCCCCTCGGCCATCATTGGTCCCTCCTTCCCTGGTACATCGCCGCCTCGAGCACATGGTCCTGCGTCACCTGCTCGCTCTCGGCGACGTCGGCGATTGTACGCGCGATACGCACCAGTCGCACGATGCCGCGACCCGTGAGATGTGTGCGCTTCGACAGGCCGAGCACACACTTCTCCGCCGCATCATCGAGCTCAAAGGTCGAAACGACGCCGTCAATGGACCGTGTCTCGTCATCCTCGGCCTCGGCATCCGCATCGTCCATACGGGATTCGCGCCAGGCGCGAAAAGCGCGACCGCGCACAACGTAGTCACGTAACTCGGCAGACGACATACCCTCCGCACCCTCGATAATCACTTGGGGGTCGGGACGGGTCACATCGATCATCATGTCGATACGGTCGGCCAAAGGACCGCGCAGTTTAGACCGATAGCGCTCGACCATCGCCGCCGAGCAGCGACACGGTACCTCGCGATCGCCCAAAAAACCGCAGGGGCAGGGATTGCTCGCAGCGAGCAGCTGAAAGCGCGACGGGAAGGTAAAGGCCCCGTCGACGCGTACGATCCTCACATAGCCGCGTTCGATGGGCTGGCGCAGCGTCTGCAGCACACCCGTGGGAAACTCAGCAAGCTCGTCCAAAAAGAGCACGCCGCCATGAGCCAGGCTGATCTCACCCGGATGCACCGGGCGCCCTCCGCCAATGAGGCCAGCCGTTGATATGCTGTGATGGGGACTTCGAAACGGCCGATGACCTGCCAATAAGCCATCGATGTTCTCACCCAAAACCGAATGGATGCACAGCGCCTCCTGTTGATCCTCAACGGAAAGCTCGGGCAGGATGCCGGTCATACGACGGGCGAGCATCGTCTTGCCCGATCCCGGGGACCCGATCATAAGCAAACCGAGCTCTCCTGCCGCCGCAAGCGCCATGCCGCGTTTAGCGACTTCCTGCCCTAGCACATCGGCATAGTCGAGTTCGGGCTCAAAGGTCGCCTCAACACCCTCGGAATCCAAGTAGTGCCGCGCGGCATCGCCCATGCCATGGGCAAGCTGAGACAAATGATCGATGAATCCACAATCCACGCCCGCAAGCGGCACATGCTGATCGGACCTGCCGGCGATAAAGGACAGCCCCATATCACGTGCCAATAGCTGAAACGCCACCTCGCCCTTGACGGGAAGCACCGTACCGTCCAAGCCGAGCTCGCCGGCGATAAGGCAGCGATCGAGGTTGTCGCGGGGAATCTGACCATCGGCCGCCAATACCGCGATGGCGATGGGCAGATCAAAGCCGCTACCGGTCTTGCGAATATCGCCGGGCGCTAGGTTGACCGTAATGCCCGAGCGTGGGATCTCGAACCCGGCGGAGCGCATCGCGCAGCGAATACGACCGCGTGACTCCATCACCTCCATACTCGGGATGCCGAGCATCTGAATGCCCGGAACGCCGCCGGCAAGCGAGACCTCGACCGTGACGTGAATCGCCTCGACGCCACGGATGCAGGCCGCGTGAACGGCAAACGTCTCGAACGCCATCACGACACCTGCCAATCGAACGCGTTGTACTGATGCTCGATCTCGGCGATATGCCCGCCACGAATGGTGACGCCCACGGCATCGAAGCGAATCGCCTTGAGCGGATAATGCTCCATGAGATAGCAACTTGCGATGCGGCGGTAGCGGCGTTGCTTTTGGGCGTCCACGGCCTCCTCGGGAAAGACCCGCGTGCTGCAATCCAGTGCGACGCGTCTGGTCTTGACCTCGGCCATCACCACGACATCGTCGAGCTCATCGAGCAGCACCAGATCGGCCTCGCCCTCGGTGCAACGATAACCCTGCTCCAGCAAGGTGTAGCCGCGCTCGTTAAAGTAGTCGATGGTGATCAGCTCGCCCAGCATGCCCAGCTCGCGGGGACTGAGTCCCTTGATAAACTCGGGCGTCATCGCCCCGCAGTCGAGCTCGCCGTTTTCCCAACGCTCCTTGAGCTGCTGCGTCTTGCTCTTTTTGCTTGCGGCACTCATGGGGTCTCCTTTCCCGCACACTGCATTGCCCCGATGATGAGGGCACCTTTCATGCGGGTAAGTACCGGAAGCAAACCAAAAGCTGACCAAATGCCGTCAAAAAACGGGCCGTACGCAGCAATGCTGTTGCATACGGCCCGCTGCCAGCAGGTTTATAAAACCCCTGAGGTCCCTGTCTCCACAATTGACCTAGAAAAGGCGCTCAGTCTGCAGAAAGTTTCCGCAAAAGCTCACGCGGTGCAGTGGACAAAGTCCATGTTTGCGAATGGCCTCGATGTGCTCGGGGCTTGCGTAGCCTTTCGATTCGGCCAAATGGTACTCGGGACACTCGGCATCGTACTCGACCATCATCTCATCACGCGTGACCTTGGCCATGATGGACGCCGCGGCGATACAGGCGATCTTGGCATCGCCCTTCACCACGTCGCGCTCGTTGGGAACGGCGCCCAAGGGGTTACCGTCCATAAGCACGCAATCGGGCTCGAGCCCCGTATCGGCCACGGCGCCCGCGACAGCGGCTCGAATGGCGCGGGCCATGCCCATCTCATCGATATCCTTAGGCGCGATATGGCAAAAACCAATTGCCGTCGCCACCTCGGCAATCTTCACTGAGAGCAACTCGCGGCGCGCCGGCGTGAGCTTTTTGGAATCGTTGATGCCCCAGACGCGCGGCTCCATAGGAAGGCAGACGGCGCATACCGTCAAAGGACCGGCCACCGATCCGCGACCCACCTCGTCGACACCAACGACCACTCCATCGCCGCCAAGCTCATGCATAAGCTCGTACATGTCATTGACGCGCTCGCGCTCGGCAAGTTCCTTGGCATGGCGCTTAAGAGCACGCTCGCAAGCCTTGATCACCTGCTGGCGCGGGTCCTCGCGATAATGCTCCACGAGGGCGGGGATCTCCTCAAACGTAGCGCTCGCCAACTCACCGGCAACCTGCGATGCCGAAACCGAGCTCGTCATATTGGCCATACCAGGCCCTCCTTGCATGCAAATCAGATAAAAAGAAGGGCCACCCGAAGGTGACCCTTGTGTCCAAACGAGTGGACAGACGCTGCGATCTTCTTAGCGCTTCTCGGGGATGCGAGCAGCCTTGCCCACCTTGTCGCGGAGGTAGTACAGCTTGGCGCGACGGACGCGACCATGACGAACGACCTCGAGCTTGGCGATCTTGGGGCTGTGAAGCGGGAAGGTACGCTCAACACCGACACCGAAGGACATCTTGCGGACGGTGAAGGTCTCGCGGGCACCGGCGCCGGCCATGCGGATGACGTCGCCCTGGAAGACCTGAATGCGCTCGCGGTCGCCTTCCTTAATGCGGTAGTGAACCTTGACGTTGTCGGCGACGCGAACCTGAGGAATGTCCTCGCGGATCTGCTGACGCTCGATTGCGCGGATGTAATCCATGTGCAATTCCTTACTCTTCTAGAGGTGCCGTACCACCTTGGCCGGCACGTAGTTGAACAAACGTATTCGAGTATACACGCGCGGGTTTCTGCTGCAAGAACAATTTTTTGCGCAGACAAAAAGACAAAACCCGCACATGATAACCGCCCGTCTCACGAATGAGACGGGCGGCATGAAGGGGGCTACGCTAGGCGTCTAAACCCAAAACGTTAGGCGGAACGCTTGGCCTCGAGCTTGGCCTGAGCGGCAGCCAGGCGCGCGAGGGGCACGCGATAGGGCGAGCAGGACACGTAGTCCACGTCGGCCACGTTAAACAGGCCCTTGATGGACTTGGGGTCGCCGCCGTGCTCGCCGCACACGCCAAAGTGCATGTCGGGATTGGCGGCGCGGCCCTTCTCGACGGCCAAGCGCACGAGCTCCAGCACCGCCGCGTCGATGGTCTCGAAGGGGTTGTCTTTCAGGATCTTTTTATGCATGTACAGCGGGATGAACTTGGCCTCGGCGTCATCGCGCGAGAAGCCAAAGGTCGTCTGGGTGAGGTCGTTGGTGCCAAAGCAGAAGAAGTCGGCATGATGGGCGATCTCGTCAGCGACCATGCAGGCACGCGGCAGCTCGAGCATCGTGCCCACGGGAATATTGAGCTCGACGCCTTCCTCGGCGGAAACCTCGGCGATCACGCGCTCGATAACCTCGCGGGTCTGGACATGCTCGGCCGTGATGGAAACGAGCGGAACCATGATCTCGGGGCGCGGGTCGACACCCTCCTTGATAAGGCGGGCAGCGGCCGTGGCGACGGCGCGAACCTGCATGAGCGGCAGATCGCCAAAGACGACGGACAGGCGCACGCCGCGCAAGCCCAGCATGGGGTTGGACTCGACCATGCCGTCAATGCGACGCAGGCGGGCGCGCAGGGCAGTGAGCTCCTCCTCGGGAGCGCCGGCGGCCTCCTTCTTGGTGATGGCGACCTCGAGCTCGCGAGGATTATCCAGGAACTCATGAAGCGGCGGATCGAGCAGGCGGACGACCACATCGCGACCGGACATGGTCTTGAACATCGCCAGGAAGTCCTCGGTCTGAACCTTGAGCAAGTCGGCCAGGGCCTGCTGCTTCACGGCCTCATCGTCAGACAGGATAAAGCTCTGGATGATGTTCTTGCGATCGCCCAGGAACATGTGCTCGGTGCGGCACAGACCGATGGCCTCGGCGCCAAACTCAAGAGCGAGCTCGGCATCCTCGGGGTTGTCGGCGTTGACGCGCACGCGGTTGGCGTGACCGTCGGTCTCGTCCAAACGGATCTCATCGGCCCAAGACAGGATGGTGTCCAGGTCGCCGGTGAGCTCTGCAGAGACCAGGTCGACCGCGCCGTCGACGACGATACCCTGGGTGCCGTCGATGGAGATGACATCGCCCTCGCGCAGCACGCGGTCGCTGCCCTCGATGCGCACGACCTTCTCTGCCGCGTCAATGTGGAAGCGCTCAACGCCGCAAACGCAGGGCGTACCCATGCCGCGGGCGATAACGGCGGCATGGCTCGTCTTGCCACCGTGGCTGGTCAGGATGCCCTCGGCGGCGACCATGCCCTTCAGGTCGTCGGGGTTGGTCTCCCAGCGGACCAGAATGACCTTGTGGCCCTCGGCGGAACGCGCGACGGCGTCATCACTCGAGAACACGACCTCGCCCACGGCGGCACCAGGGCTGGCGTTAAGGCCGCTGGCCAGGGCCTCGTACTTCTTGGAGGCGTCGAACTGCGGGTGCAGGAGCTGGTCGAGCTGCGCGGGATCGATGCGGCTCACAGCCTCCTCGCGGGTGATGAGGCCCTCCTCGACCATTTCGATAGCAATGCGCAGGGCGGCAGTGGCGGTGCGCTTGCCCACGCGGGTCTGGAGCATCCAGAGCTTGCCCTGCTCGATGGTAAACTCGATATCGCACATATCGCGGTAATGATCCTCGAGCGTCAGGAACACGCGCTCGAGCTCCTCGCCTGCGGACTCGAGGCCCGAGGTGGTCTTGAGGTCGGCGATGGGCTCGGTGTTTCGGATGCCGGCGACGACATCCTCGCCCTGGGCGTTGACTAGAAAGTCGCCGTAGAACTCCTTAGTGCCGTCGGCCGGGTTGCGCGTAAAGGCGACGCCGGTCGCAGAGGTCTCGCCCTTGTTGCCAAAGGCCATGGCCTGGACGTTGACGGCGGTGCCGAGCTCGTCGGAAATGCCGTGCTGCTTGCGGTAGATGCAGGCGCGCTCGTTCATCCAGCTGCCAAAGACGGCCTGGATGGCAAGGCGCAGCTGGAGCTCCGGATCGTGCGGGAAAACGGGCTTACCGTCGGCGACCTCGAGCTCGGGATACAGGGCAGCCTCGACGTTCTCGGAGAAGATGCCCTTAAAGGTCTCGACGAGCTCCTGCAGGTCCTCGGCCGAAAGCTCGGAATCGACACGAACGCCGGCGACCAGGCGGGCCTGGGTCAGGGCGTTCTCGAATAGGTCGGCGTCGACGCCCATGACGACGTTGGAGAACATCTGGATAAAGCGACGGTAGCTGTCCCAGGCAAAGCGCGGGTTCTGCGTCTGCGCGATAAGACCCTGGACGGAATCGTCGTTGAGGCCCAGGTTGAGGACCGTGTCCATCATGCCGGGCATGGAGAACGGAGCGCCCGAGCGAACCGACACGAGCAGCGGATCGGAGGCATCGCCGAGTTTCTTGCCGCAACGGGCCTCGAGGTCCGCCTCGGCGGCAACGATCTCATCGAGTGCGCCTTCGGGCCAGACGTTGCCGGCACCGGAGTACTCGACACAGGTCTGGCAGGTAATGGTAAAGCCACCGGGAACCGGCAGGCCGATGCGGCTCATCTCGGCAAGGTTTGCGCCCTTGCCGCCAAGCACGAAGTTCATGGACTTGTCGCCCTCAGTGACACAGGTGCCCTGGGCGTCGGTTCCAAAACGGTAAACCCTCTTGCAATCGCTCACGATACTTCCCCTTCCATGCACTTACGCGCACGACCGTGGTAACGAATCGACCCGCCGAATGCGAGCCGTGAGGGTACTATACGGCGGGTTTTGGGCGGGCTTGCGCAGAGGGCGCGGGGGTTGGTAAACGTGGTAAATATGGCGGTAAACGGTAGGTAAAGTTGGTTACCTTATGAAGATACCAATGCAAGATGCTTGCAGGTCAAATGCTAGTTTATTGCTAAATCGCTTTACCAATATCGTGCATTATTTTTAGGTAGTCTTTTAGAGACGGGCATTTTTAGCTACCCCAATAAGCTAGCTTTGCTGGGCTCGGCGGGCGGCGCGGCGGGCACGGGCATCTTGGATTTCCTCCAAGTGGCTAATGATCTCGGCAGCGCTTTCCTCGATGGCCTTGCCATCGGTACGCACCACAAAGCAGCCTAGGCGCTTCATGAGGGCACGGGCTTCCTCAAGCTCGCTGCGCACACTCTCGGGCTCGGCATAGGAGCCGGCAACGGCACGGGCGTAGTCATCGCCCAAGCGGCTATCGCGAATTTCGGAAATCACATCGACGGTCGAGATCAGACCAAACAACCGCATCGGGTCAACCTCGTAAATCGACTTCGGCGGCTCCATGCCATGCGCCAGTGGGACATTGGCAACCTTGTAGCCCTGATAGGCTAAATACATCGACAGCGGCGTCTTGGATGTACGCGACACACCCAGCAGCACGATATCGGCACCCGACAGATCGTCGCAACCGCGCCCGTCATCGTGCTCAACGAAATACTCCATGGCCTCGATACGATGGAAATAGCGGTCATCGGTCTTGTGAATCACGCCCGCAACGCACTTGGGCGGCACACCGATGAGCGACGACAGCACGGCAAGCGTCGGGCCGATCAGGTCGACCGAACGGATATGCAGCATACCCAGGTAATCGAGCACGCGGGCGCGAAGCGCCGGATCGACAATGGTATGGAACACGGCGACATCGCGATGGTCGGCATCGACGCGCGGCCCCACAAATGACTTGACCTGCTCCACGGAGGTCACCTTGGGCAGGCGCAAAACGCGAAAAGCCCCTTCATCAAATTGCCCGGACGCCGCAAGCACCACCTCACAAGCGGTATCGCCGAGCGAGTCGGAGATAACGATAACGGTGGGACGAGCGGTGACCGGGCAATCCATGCGGGGCTCCTTTTGCGCTTATGCGCAGGCTGGCTTACTTTTTGCGGGCAAGCTCACCGATGTTGGCAATGCCGGAGAAAACGGCCTCGAAGCGGTTGAGCAGCTTAAGGCGATTATCGCGAAGCTGCTCGTCCTTGTCCATGACCATGACCTCATCGAAGAAACGGTCGATGGGCGCGCGCAGGGCGGCGAGGGCGGCAAATGCGGTCGGGTAGTCCTCGGCAGCAAGGGCGGCATCGACGGCGGTCTGAGCAGCCTCGGAGGCGTCGGCGAGCGCAAGCTCGACCTCGCCCATCAGGCTGCGGTCATACTCCGCACCCAGCTCGGGCTTGGAGATATGCGCGGCGCGGGCATAGGCGGTCGCCAGGTTGTCGAACGTCTCAGCGTCGTTCTTGCGGGCCTCGTCGAGGGCGGCGCAGCGGGCGAAGAAGACGGACGGGGCGATGATGTGCACCGCGGAGACGGCGGCGACGGTATCGGCCGGAATCTTTTCGTCGCGGGCCATGCTCACCAGGCGGCCATGGAAGAAGTCACGAACCTGCTGGGCGACCTCGGCGGCGTCGAACTCAATGCCCTGCTCACTGTAGAGTTCGAGGGCAAAGTCGATGAGCGACGTGGGGTCGATCGGCAGACGGTCGCGCAGGATGTTGATAATGCCGATAGCGGCACGACGCAGCGCGTAGGGGTCGGAGGAGCCGGTCGGGGGCTCGCCGATGGCAAAGATACCGGCGATGGTATCGAGCTTGTCGGCGCAGGCCACGATGCAGCCAGCGGTGCCCTCGGGCAGCTCGTCACCGGCAAAGCGGGGACGATAATGATCGCGAATGGCGTGGGCGACCTCGTCGTTCTCCCCCATCGCGGTCGCGTAATAACCGCCCATCACGCCCTGCTGGCTCGTGAACTCGACGACGGCGTTGGACACCAGGTCTGCCTTGCACAGGTGTGCGGCGCGAGCAGCGTCGGCGGCAAGATGGGCGCCCAGATGAGCCTCGCGGGCGATAGCGAGCGCGAGCTGCTCGATGCGCTCGGACTTGGCGAGCACGCTACCGAGCTTCTCCTGGAAGGCAACCTTGGACAGACGCTCACGGAACTCGTCGAGGGAGATCTTCAGGTCCTCCTCGTAGAAGAACTTAGCGTCGTCCAGACGGGCGCGCACGACGCGCTCGTTACCGTCGATCACGCGCTCGGCATTCTCGGGCTTGCTGTTGGAGACGACCACGAACTCACGCGTCAGCTTGCCCTCGCCGTCATAGATCGGGAAGTAGCGCTGGTTGGTGAGCATGGACTCGCAGATAATCTCGTGCGGGACCTTGAGGAACTCCTCGTCGAAAGTACCGACGAGCACCGTCGGCCACTCGCAGAGGTTAATGACCTCCTCAAAGACCTTCTTGGGCGTATCGACATGGCAGCCGGGGCGAGCGGCCTCGACCTCGGAGATACCGGCAAGGATGGCCTCGCGACGGCGCTCGGCAGAAAGCACGCCGGCGTCCTCGAGTACCTGCTCGTAGGCGGCGGGGCTGGCGACAACGTGGTCACCGGGGCCGAGCACGCGATGGCCGCGCGTGGTG
>CABUVC010000015.1 GCA_902494855.1 uncultured Collinsella sp. | reverse complement strand
GGGCTTTTTGCTCGCAGCGCATTCCATCGGTTGCCTCATCGACGACATGCGCGATGCGTACACGATTGAGGACGGCCGCGTGACCACCTCCTTCGAGGCTACCGACGATCAACTCAAAGCTGCCGAGGATGCCGCCAGTGACGTCGGCGGCGTCACGTTCTACAAGAATTTCTCCATCGATGCCATCATCAAAAAGGCGTCCGGCGACGACGGCACCAAGCGCACCCTGCGCACCTATGCGCACCGCACCAAGGTCGATATCGCGTCCTACTGTGAGGGCAAGGAGCCTAAGACGGACGATGAGGTGGCAATCGACCGTGTCTTCGCCACCAACAACGACCTCGCCATCGGCGATAAGGTCGAGCTCGAGGGGCGTACCTACACCATCTGCGGCATCATGACGCAGCCCGATAGCCAGGCGCTGTTCCTCAACAATTCGGACTTTACGGTGAACACCATCACGTACGGCGTGGCCGAGGTCACCGATGAAGGCTTTGCCGCGCTCGAGGATGCCGGCGGCGCACCCGCCTACACCTACTCCTTCACCTTTACCGATCGCGATCTCTCCACCGCGGATCGCATCGATGCGGAGCAGGATATGGTCGAGGCGCTGACCGATGCCGATGCGCGCGTGGATGACCTCATCGACGCCGATTCCAACCAGGGCATTGGCTATGCGCGCGACGACGTAGACGGCGACTCCATGATGTGGATGACGCTGCTCGACATCATCATCGTGATCATGGCGTTTGTCTTTGTGGTCCTTACCGACGCCACCATCGAGGAGGAGAGTGCCATCATCGGCACGCTGCTCGCCAGCGGCTATCGCCGTCGCGAGATCGTCCTGCACTACCTCGCGCTTCCCGCCATCGTGGGCGTGCTCGCGGCGCTGTTGGGCACTGCGCTCGGCGTTGTGTTCTTTACCGAGCCCATGCGCAGCCTCTATTACGGTTCGTACAGTCTGCCGCCCTTCCAGGTGTACTGGAGCTGGGAGATCTTTATGAAGTGCGCCGTGGTTCCCGCTGCCGCGCTCATTCTCATCACGTTGGTGGGCCTGCTCCGCAAAATGGGCAAGACGCCGTTGCAGTTCCTTCGTCACGAGGCGAGCGGCAAATCGGGCACCAAGCGCGGCCTGCAGCTGCCGGAGCGCATGGGCTTTGTCTCGCGCTTCCGCCTGCGCATCTTCCTGCGCAACCTGGGCAACTTCGCCACGCTCTTCGTGGGCATTGCGTTTGCCTCGCTGCTGCTGCTCTTTGGCCTGGCGATTCTGCCCACGATGACGCACTACGCCGACAACCTCGAGACGAGTCTGGTCGCCGAGCACCAGTACACGCTCAAGGCGCCGCTGGAGCTCGAGGGCACTGCCGAGGAGCGCGAGCAGTGGTCGGCACTCGAGCGCTTGCAGTCGGTTGACGGTGCACTGCTTTCCGCCGCCCAGGATGCCGATGACGAGCTTGACGACGCGGCCGATGCGGCGCAGACGGCAGCCGATGCCGCGACCGCATCTCCGTCTGCCGAGAGCCTGGCCGCAGCGCAGGACGCGCTCGCCAAGGTCCAGGACAAGAAGGATGCGCTCTACGCGCGCCTTGACGATCTTGCCGATGCCCTCGGCTGCAACCGCGACGAGGCTATCGACCTGATCGACAAGGCCTCTAAGATCGACGCTGACAACGACGATATCCACCCGGTCAATACGACTGACAACGGCGCGGGCGCAATCGCACAGGCCGAGAAATACGCCGTTTACCAGCTGCAATACGACCGTGGCGACGGAAATGGGCAGGAGACGATTTCCGTCTACGGCATCTCGCCCGATTCGCGCTATTGGAAAGACCTCAACGTCGGCGATGGGCGCGTCGTCTTTGGCGGCGGTCTGCTCGATAAGTTTGGCTGGAGCGAGGGCCAGAAGGTCACGCTCGGCGACAAGTACGAGGGCGAGCATTATTCCCTTGAGTACGCGGGCAAGGACTGCGCCTGGGGCTCCAAGTCGGACATGAATATCTATATGAGTATCGACGACTTTAACGAGCTGTTCGACAACGACGCCGCCTACTTTAACGGCTATGTGAGCGACGAGAAGCTCGACCTCGATGCTCGTTACTTTGCCGGCGACACCACGCCCGACGACATGCGCGCCGTGGGCGACCAGTTCATCGGCATGATGAGCAAAATGATTGGCATGATGGTTGGGCTTGCGGTGTTCATCTTCCTGCTGTTTATGTACCTGCTGACCAAGGCTGTGATCGACCACAGCGCCCGTTCGATCAGCTACATGAAAGTCTTTGGCTATCGCGATAGCGAGATCTCGCATCTGTACATCCGCTCGATTACGCTGTGCGTGGCGGCGTCGCTCGTGCTGAGCCTGCCGGTCATTATTGGCTCGCTCACGGCCATCTTCCGCTCGATGCTGCTCGCCTATAACGGCAATATCGAGATCTACGTGCCCGCTTGGTCCATGGCTGCGTGCGCAGGAATCGGCTTTGTGACCTACCTGGTCGTGGCGCTGCTGCACACGCGCTCCATCAAGCGTGTGAGCCTCTCCGAGGCGCTCAAGGTTCAGGAATAGGAGGGCTCATGGCCAGATCGGCAGAAGAGCTCAAGCAGCTTTCCGTCAAAGAGTTCACCGAGGCGGCGAAGATCTACGAGTCCGGCCATGCCGGGATCTACGAGATGTGCAAGGACGACTATCCGCAGATGCTCGAGGAGCTCGCGCTCGAGCCGTTCGAGGACGTGCTCGACGTGGGGTGCGGAACCGGAGCAGTCCTGGAGCTGCTGCACGGGGAATACCCGGGCAAGCACCTGACGGGGCTCGATCTCACGCCCAAAATGATCGAGGCGGCATGCGCCAAGCAGCTCGGAAACGTCCGCTTCGTCGTCGGGGACGCCGAAGCCCTGCCCTTCGAGCCGCAAAGCTTCGACGCCGTGCTCTGCTCCAACAGCTTCCATCACTATCCGCACCCCGAGAGGTTCTTCGCCGAGGCGGCCCGAGTCCTGCGCCCCGGCGGGCGCCTGATTCTCCGCGACTACACGTCGAGCGACTTCGTGGTATGGCTCATGAACACCTTTGAGCTGCCGTTGGCGCGCCTCGCGGGTCACGGCGATGTCCGGATCTGCAAGGTGTCCGAGCTTCGCGCGCTCGCCGAGAGGGCCGGATTCCTCCTGCTCAAGCTCGAGGCGCAGAAAGGCTTCCGCGCCCACCTGGTTGCGCGCAAGCCCACCTAGGCCGACCACACATCACACGCATTTTGGGACGGGGGATTTTGTCCCACGCGACGCCTTTCCTGCCAGATGCCGATGACGTGCTGCATGCCCAGGCTCACACAGGCGATGGCGACCCAGCAGCAGGCGCCCAGCAAGAGTGGTCATTGGGGACAGACTTAAATGACTAGTCATCGGGGGCAGTCTTTGCCGATTCGCCGGTTCGCCGGCCGGGCTGGCAAGGGCTGTCCCCAACTGCCGAGTGTCGAAAGAGTGTCCCCAATGACTAGGTGCCATACTTGACTTTAACTCTGCTTTAACTGGTACCATCCTCTATGTCTGTAACGCCATATAGACCGAGGGGATAGATCTATGACCGCAACTGCACCCGCAGCACCCGCTAAGGTGTACTTCACCAACCTGCGCACGCATGCTCGCGAGAGCCAGCTCGACAAGCTCAAGCGCCTCATTCGCCGCGCCGGTATTGAGCAGATCGACTTTGAGAACAAGTTCGTCGCCATCAAGATTCACTTTGGCGAACTGGGTAACCTGAGCTTTTTGCGCCCCAACTACGCCCGCGCCGTCGCGGATGTCGTGAAGGAGTTGGGCGGCAAGCCCTTCCTCACCGACTGCAACACGCTCTACGTCGGTAGCCGCAAAAATGCGCTCGAGCACATCGATACCGCCTATCAGAACGGCTTCACCCCGTACGCCACGGGCTGCCAGGTCATCATCGCCGACGGCCTTAAGGGCACCGATGAGGCGCTCGTCCCGGTCGAGGGCGGCGAGTACGTGCACGAGGCCAAGATTGGCCAGGCGCTCATGGACGCCGATATCGTGATCAGTCTCACGCACTTTAAGGGTCATGAGCAGGCCGGTTTTGGCGGCGCCATGAAGAACCTGGGCATGGGCGGCGGCAGCCGCGCCGGCAAGATAGAGCAGCATGCCGCCGGCAAGCCGAGTGTCGATACCACCAACTGCGTGGGCTGCCGTGCCTGCGAGCGCATCTGCGCGCATAATGCCATCTCGTTTGACGACACGCGTGAGCGCGAGCTTGCCAACGGCGGTACCCGCACGGTTCATGTGGCGACCATCGACCACGATCGCTGCGTGGGCTGCGGACGCTGCATTGCGGCGTGCAACCAGGACTGCATCAAGCCTGACTATGACGCCGCGGCCGACGTGCTCAACTACAAGATTGCCGAGTACACCAAGGCCATCGTCGACGGTCGCCCGAGCTTCCACATCTCGCTGGCCATGGATATCAGCCCCAACTGCGACTGCCATCCCGAGAACGACACGCCCATCGTCAACGATATCGGCATGTTCGCGAGCTTCGATCCGGTCGCCATCGACCAGGCCTGCGCCGATGCCGTCATGGCATCCGAGCCGCTGCCCAACACCGAGCTCATCGACAGCGCCGCCAAGATGGAGCACAATCACGAGCATCTGGAGGGCGAACAGGCGCGCGACCCCTTCTGCATCACACATCCCGACACCGACTGGCGCGCGTGCATCGCACATGCCGAGAAGATCGGCCTGGGCACGAGCGAGTACGAGCTTATCGAGGTCAAGTAGCGCCTTACTATTGGACAAATCAGGCGCTTTTGTAGCGCAATGCAAGTAAAAACCGCCTGCGAGCACGGCGCTCGCAGGCGGTTTTTTCGGAAGTGCGGGGAAAAATCGAATACCGTCGACCACAAGCCGTTTTTTGGCAACAAAACCCCAGATAAATTGTTGGTAAAACTGCGGTCTGGTTGGGCTCCCCGAGATTTTCCCCGCACTTCCGAAAATAGGGGGTTAGATAAGACCGCTGACGCCGCTTTTAACCTAAAAATTCTTGTCGAGGAAGTCGTTGACCGTGTTCCAGTAGAGTTCGGGGTCGACTTGCGCACTCTTGGCGTGGGTGGCGCCATGGATGGTGAGCTTTTGCTTGACTTTGCTGGCGCACGCGTCGTAGTTTTGGTCGAGCATGCTGTACGGCACAAAGGTGTCCTGGTCGCCGTGGATAAACAGCATGGGAACCGTCGCGTGTTTGAGTTGCTCCACACTGCTCGCCGTATGAAAGTCGTAGCCCGCGCGCACGTTGCACACGAAGTTTGCTATATCGAGCAAGGGAAAGCTGGGCAGGCCGAACACGTCCTTGAGCTGCAGAGAGAACTCGTCCCAAACACTCGTATAGCCGCAGTCCTCGATAATGCATTTCACGTTGGACGGCAAAGATTCTCCCGCCACGTTCATAGCGGTCGCCGCGCCCATCGATTCGCCAAAGACCAGGATGCGCGCCTCGGGGTCAGCCTGAACGATCCGCCCAATCCATGCAACGACATCGAGCCGCTCGGGCCAGCCCATGCCGATATAGTCGCCGCCGGAGCGCTCGTGGGCGCGAGCTGCGGGTGCGAGTACGTTCATGCCGCGGTCATGGAAGCGCTTGGCGTATCGGGCCATGCCGATGGGCTCATTGGTGTATCCGTGCAGGCAGATAGCGTAATCGTGCGTGCTTTCCGGTGCCGCGAAATACCAGGTGGCAAGCTCGGTCCCGTCATCTGCGATGAGGCTGCTGCTTTTGCGGTTTTGCTTAAACCACGCTCGTGCCTCGGTCTCCTCGGCATCCATCTGCTCGCCGTTTTTGGTGTCCTTGGCGTCCTGCATCATCTTCATGGTGTACGGCGCTTGTGGGTTCAGGGCAAAGTCAAACAAAAAGTTGCCGGCAAACCCGAGCAGGGTGACAGCGAGCACCGCGATAACGACAGCGGCTGTCTTGAGTTTTCGATGAGGGCGTGTGCTTTGGGACATAGTGTGCTCACCTCTAAGATGTTAACCTATCAACATATAGAACGAGCGCATTATGTATGTTCGCCGCCAATGCGTCAACAGGCAAAGAGTGGGTAAACAAAGGGTCACATAAGGTGCAAATTTCGCACGTATCCAGACGCTTTGATATAGTGTTGAGAACTATTTACGTTGGAGGATGTAACCGGCATGTCCGATTCGAGCGACAGTTCCAAGCCGCGACCTAAGGCCGCGGCCGTTCCGCACTACACGGTGGGCGAGGAGATTATGAATTCCGTCACCCATGGTGTTGGATGCCTGCTGGGTATTGCGGGCCTGGTGCTCCTGATTGTCTTCGCTGCCCTGCGCGGCGGCGGTCCGGCCCGCATGGCCGCGGCGATCGTCTACGGCGTGAGCATCATCCTTGAATATCTTGCCTCCACGCTTTACCACGCCATTCAGCCCGCACCGGCAAAGCGCGTGTTCCGCATCATCGATCACAGCTGCATCTACCTGCTCATCGCCGGCAGCTACACCCCGTTTTGCCTCATTACACTCGCAAACGACGGCGGCGCTGTGCTGTTCTTTGCCGTATGGGCCATCGCCATTATCGGCATCGCCCTCGAGTGCTTTATGCGCGAGCGTCAACCGCACTGGGTAAGCGGCCTGGTCTACCTGCTGATGGGCTGGCTCGTCGTCTTTAAGCTGCCCGAGCTCGTGTCGCTGCTCAACCCCGTGGCACTTGCCCTGCTCGCCGTCGGCGGCGTGTGCTACACCGCGGGCGTGCCGTTCTATATCGCCAAAAACGTGCGCTACCTGCACAGTGTGTTTCACCTGTGGGTGCTCGCCGGCAGTATTTTCCAGTTCATGGCGGTGATCCTCTTCGTAATCTAGCGACCACGCCTGCGCGCTCGCGTCCTTGTTTGGGCGCCGGTGCAATTGCCGTATCCGCCGTCAACGTTTTAATCCGACGTCCCGAATCTTGGAGGTTCGAGAAACTCCCGATGGACATAACCATCTCCCTTATCACCACCCTCGTTTTGACTCTCATCAACGGCTACTTCTCTATGTCCGAGATGGCGCTCACCACGGCCAAGCGCGCCGTGCTGGAGCACGAGGCCGAGGAAGGCGACAAGCGCGCCGAGCGTGCCATTAAGCTGGCTGCCGACTCCGACCAGCTGCTCGCCACCATCCAGGTCGCCATCACGCTCGTGGGCTTCGCCTCGTCCGCCGTCGCCTCGACGAGTCTGTCCGACCCGCTCGCCACGTGGCTCATGAGCTTTGGCATCGCGCCGCTCTCCGCCATCGCGCGCGGCCTGGCGCCGGTCATCATCACCGTCGCGGTCGCCTTCGTGTCCATCGTGATTGGCGAGCTTGTGCCCAAGCGCATCGGCCTGGCCAATGCCGAGGGCGTATCCAAGCAGGTCGTGGGACCGTTGTCATTTTTCCAAAAGATCGCCCGTCCGCTTGTGTGGCTGACTGGCGCTTGCTCCGATGGCCTGGCCCGCATCCTGCGCATCAAGAGCGCCGACGACCGTCAGAACGTCTCGGAGGAGGAGATCAAGTACATGGTCTCGGAGCAGGACGACCTGCTCGACGAGGAAAAGCGCATGATCCACGAGATCTTCGACCTAGGCGACACCGTTGCCCGCGAGGTCATGGTGCCGCGCGTGGACACCACCATGTGCGAGGACGACGAGACGGTCGCCGACGTGTTGTCCACCATGCGCCAGACCGGCTTCAGCCGCATCCCCGTCTATCACGAGGACCCCGACAACGTCGCGGGCATCGCGCACATCAAGGACCTGATCCAGCCCGCGCTCGACGGCAAGGGCGACCAGCCCATCGCCAGCTATTTGCGCGACGCCACCTTTGTACCCGACACCAAGGACATCCTGCCGCTGCTGTCCGAGATGCAGACCTCGCACGACCAGATCGTGGTGGTCGTGGACGAGTACGGCGGCACGGCCGGCATCATCACCATCGAGGACATCGTCGAGGAGATCGTCGGCGAGATCGAGGACGAGTTCGACCCCGACAACAAGTATCTCACGCGCCTTTCGCGCCGCGAGTGGCTCGTTGATGGGCGTTTTTCGTGCGATGACGCGATTGAGCTTGGTTGGCCGCTCGAGGAAAGCGATGATTATGAGACCATCGCCGGCTGGATCTTGGAGCTTTGTGACTCGGTGCCCGACATCGGAGAGGTGTTTGAGGTCGCGGGGTACAAGTTTAAAGTGCAGTCGATGCGTGGCCAGCGCATCTCGCTCATCCGCGTGATCGCTCCGGCCGAAACCGATAAGAAGGATTCCGAGTCTTCGGTAGACGAGCCGACGTCGTCGGGTGCGGGTTCCGCGAATCCGCACGACGGCGACGAGTAGGACAAGGAAGAGTAGGGGAGAGTTATGGCAGGCCTGTTCAACATCCTTAAGGTCACCGTCAGCGAGGACAAGATCTGCGCGCATGTGCTGGTGAACCCCGGCATGCCGCTCATGACCTCGGAGGATATCGAGGCCACGGCGCGCGTGTACTACCTGGTGCCGGCGATTGCCAAGCACCTGTGCCTGGGCGATTCCGGCCGCGAGTTCCAGGACTGCATGGGCCAGACCGAGCTTTGCCACCTGCTTGAGCATGTGACGGTCGAGCTCATGAACGAGACCGGGCTTGCCGGCAGCATCTCGTGCGGCCGCACGCGCGTAAGCGAGCACGACGAGCGCGTTTTTGAGGTTGAGCTTTCGTGCCCCGACGACGCGCTGGCCATCGGTGCGCTGTCTTCAGCCACCTTTATGATGGACTGGGCGTACCTGCATGCCGACCAGCCTGCCCCCGACGTGGAAGGCACGGTCGCGGGTCTGCGCAACCTGGTGCTTGGCATGCGCGCCGAGGCCGAGGGCAAGGATCCTCACGAGGCCGTCGCCGCTGCGAACGGCGAAGATGCTGCCGAGGACGAGGGCGATGTGCCGGTCGACGCCGAGCTCGTTGCCGATGCGACCGCCGAGCCCGTTCCCGCCGAGCCCCAGGGCGTCCCCAACTTTGACGACGAGCCCCAGGTGGCGATTGATACCGAGGGCGCGGTTGCCGAGAACCACGAGGCCTCCGCTGCCGTCTTTGGCGGTGCGGCGACGGTTCCGGCAGGACCTGCGCATGAGGGCGGTCTGCCGCTCGTGGACGGCGCCGGCGAGGACCCGGGTGCCACGGTGGCCATGCCGGCTATGCCCCAGGAGTAGGCCTACGCGTTTATCACCATCACGTACCTGCGCCTTTGCCGTACGCAGATGAGCGGAGCGGCAAGTGATGCGCTGCGGGTATAATGGACAGCATTCAAACGGTGGGCACCGACGTGCCCGCAGGAGAGGAATGATCATGGGTAAGACTTTCAGCTTTGTCTCCGGCGCACTTTTTGGTGCCGCTGCCGGCGCTATTGTCGGCGTTGCTCTGGCCCCGCGCTCGGGCGCCGAGACCCGCGCCATGGCTGCCGATATCGCCAACGACGCCTGGGACAATATGCGCGACACCTACGAGCACAGCGCCGAGGAGGCCCGTGCTGCGGTGAATGACTTTGGCCCGATGGTCGACGCCAAGACCGATGACCTGCGCGCCAAGGTCGACCTGGCCCGCGAGCGCATGGACCAGCTGCGCGAGCAGCTCAACGACGCCATTTCGGGCGGCAACGTGACGCCTGCCGCCGACGTCGTGGTCGAGAACGCCGTCGAGGCTGATACCGAGGCTGCGGAGCCCTCGACCGAGGCATAATGCGCGCCGGGGATTTTGTCGGCGCCAAGATCTATCGCAAGCCTACCGAGGACAAGCGCACCAAAAAGGACGGCACGCCGCGCAGCCCTAAAAAGCTCGGAAAGATTCACTTTCCGGTCTTTACTCCGGGCGGTACGCGCGTGGTCGGCTTTATGGTCCGCCAGTCCGATATCGCGGGCATGATCGAGCGTCCCGACCGATTCGTAGCGCTCGACGCCATTGGTGTCTACGAGGGCGCCATTGCGGTCGATGACGTCAAGGACACGTACGATGCCGCCGCTGCCAAGCGCCTCGACATCAACCTGGACGATTGCATCATCTGGGTCGGTATGGACGTGCGCACGGAATCGGGCGACGTCGTGGGCTATTGCTCGGACGTTGAGTTCAAGCCGCGCTCGGGCATCGTGCAGGCATTCTATGTGACCGCCGGTGCTGCTTCGAGTGTTTTGGTTGGTGACACGCAGGTGCCGCCGACGATGCTGCGCGGCTACGAGAACGGCGCGATGGTCGTCTCGGACGAGGTCAAGTCGCTTGGGTATTCGGGCGGTGCCGCCGCAAAGGCTGCCGAGGCAAGCGTCGTGGTGGGCGATAAGGTCAAGAAGGGCGCCAAGGTGCTCGATGACAAGGGATCGGTTGCCGTGGACAAGGGCAGTCGCGCACTGGGCAAGCAGCTCGGCAAGACGCGCGGCATGTTCAAGGCCTTTAAGGACGAATACCAAAAGGCGAGCGGAGGCTCGTCAAAAGCTACAAAATAGCGACGTACCAAATGATGGGAGGCAAGCCGGAGACCTGTTGCTCCGGCTTGCTGTGTTTATGGGGGAGGGCACATGCGCCAAAACGGATCCAACTTAAACGGGCGTTCGGGTGCGCGTCCGACGGCGCGCCGCGACCTGGGGCAGCTGCCCAGCGGTCAGCGCAAGCGTCACCGTAAGCCCGGCGCGATGTATCTCAACCATAGCCGCGGCTTTAGCGACCGCAGTGCGCGCATCGGCAACAGCCGTACGCCCCGTCGTTCGTCTCGCCTGCCCTACGCGCTCATCGCCGTGGGTTGCGCGCTCGTGCTGTTTATCGCTGCCGTCGTGGGCTACGTCAACCGCAGTGTGGACGTGGAGCTCAACGGCCAGAAGACCGCGGTGCGTGTGGGCTCTACGCTGCAGAATCTCATCGACGACCAGGATTTGACTGGCACCTACGACGCAGGCGACCTGCTGGCCGTCGATGACAGCGTGCTCAAGCGCCATGGGGGCGAAAAGCTGTCGGTGAAGGTCGACGGCAAGCGCGTGAAGCAGGGCAAATGGGATAGCCGCGAACTCGAGGGCGGCGAGAAGGTGACGGTCAAGGATGGCCGTAACACTTACGAGAAGCACGAGGTTCAGGCTACGGTTATCGAGCCCAAGCTCAAGGTCGAGGGCACGGGCGCTATCGAGTATGTGCAGACATGGGGTGTCCAGGGCCGATCCGAGGTGTGGGTTGGTGAGCAGTCAGGCAAGACGCAAGACCGCGGCGAGGTTGTGCCCGCCACCGATTGCGTTGTTGCGTGCGCCAGCGTGGCGCCCAAGGGCAACAAAAAGTACGTGGCACTGACGTTTGACGAGGGTCCGAGCGGCGCCACCAAACAGATCTTGCAGGTGCTCAAGGAAAAGGGCGTCACCGCGACGTTCTTCCTTTCGGGCGATGCGGCCGAGGCCTCGCTTGCCACGGCCAAGGCGATTGTCGACGCCGGGTGCGAGATCGGATCCAACAGCTACAGCGACGATTCGCTTAAGGGTCAGGACCGTGAGGCGGTACGCGAACAGATCACGAAAGGCACCGATGCGATTAAGTCAGCGACCGGCGTGAAGACGATGCTGCTGCGTGCTCCCTACGCTGCCTTTGACGAGCAAAACTGGATTGATGCGATGGACCTGGTCTCCGCCGTGGTCTCGTGGAATATCGACTCGGGCGACTGGCTGCTAAACGGTGCCGACGAACAGGTCTCGACGGTGCTCGATTCGGTGACGCCGGGCAATATCGTGCTGCTCACCGATAGAGACGAATGCGCCGAGCAGACACTCGAGGCGCTGCCGCAGATTATCGACGGCCTCATTGCCGACGGCTACAAGATCGTGACGCTCAGCGACCTGGTCAAGACGGACACGTCGCTGAGCAAAAAGCTCACCTCGCTGACGAAGGTCACCATGCCCAAGGACGCCGTGTTCCCCCAACTTGCCGAGGACGACGACACCACAGAGTAGTCATTGGGTAGTCATTTAGGAACGTCCCCAATGACTATGTCACGGATGCGTCAGCGTTTGGTATGCCTGCAATGTGCAGCGCATAAATTCGATGCCGCAGGGCGATGCTGATGCTATAGTTACTGCGGTTAATGAGGGTCAAGAGAAAGGTTACAGGTGAAATCCAAACCTCGACCATACAGTCGATGACCCCATGCAGGTGCTTTTTGCGCATGCACGGGGTGTAAGCGTCGAGCGGCGTGCCGCCCGCGCATGCGTATACATATCCAGAAGCCCCCGGACGCCGCACGCGCGGCCGCGTCCGGAGGAATAATGATGGGGAGCACCATTGAATTATCTGAGTGAGATGCTCAAATTGCCGGTCTTGGACGTCGACGGCGAAAAGCTCGGCGTGGTCAACGATTTTGGCATTGCTACCGGCGAAGTTTTTCCGCACGTGACGTCGCTCGCGTTCCGCGGACCCGGCAAGACGCCGTTTATGATCAGCTGGCGCAAATGGGTCGACCGTATCGACGAGACGGGTGTACACCTTAAGACGTCGGCCACCGAAATCCGTTTTTCCTACCTGCAGCCGACCGAACTCCTGCTCGCCCGCGACGTGCTCAACAAGCAGATCGTCGACACGCAGGGCATGAAGGTCGTGCGCGTAAATGACATCAAGTTTTCCATGTCGGGCGAAAATCAGCTGCGCCTGCTGGGCGCCGAGGTCGGTGCCCGCGGTCTGCTACGCGCCATCAGCCCTGCGCTCGAGCATATCGTCGAAGGCTTTATGAAGCACCTGGGCAAGCCGCTCAGTGAGGACATCATCGCTTGGTCCTACATGGACCTGCTCGACCGCTCGACCAAGAACATTCAACTCTCGGTGTCGCACAAGACGCTCGGCGAGCTGCACCCTGCCGACATCGCCGACATTATCGAGCAGCTCGACCCGCGCCTGCGTGCGCAGGTGTTTGCGCAGCTCGATACTGCCCAGGCCGCCGAGGCCATCTCGGAGTTCGATGACGACGAGCTTATGACCGAGATGCTCGAGGGCCTGTCCGACACCGACGCATCGTCGATGCTGGCCATGATGGACCCGGACGACGCCGCCGACCTGATCGACGAGCTCGATTACGAGAAGGCCGAGAAGCTCCTGCGCCTGATGGGCGTCAAGGAGGAGAAGGCGATTCGTAACCTGCTGGGCTATGAGGACAACACCGCCGGCCGCATCATGACCTCGGAGTTTGTCTCCCTGCCCGCCACGGCAACGGTCGGTGACGCCATCGAGGCGATTCGCGAGCTCGACGAGGACTTCGAGAGCGTCTACTACGTCTATACCGAGGATCCGAGCGGCATGCTGACCGGCGTGCTTTCGCTGCGCACGCTGATCGTAGCCGACCGCGACGCCACGCTGGGTCAGCTGGCCTATCGCGACCTGGTCTATGTGTCGCCCGACGAGGACCAGGAAGACGTGACGGACGAGATGACCAAGTACGACCTGGTCGCTATCCCCGTCTGTGACGAGAACCGTCATATCCTGGGTATCGTAACCTTCGACGACGCCATGGACGTTATTGCCGAGGAGCATCAGGAGGACCTGCAGATCGCCGGTGTCGGTTCGGGCGATAGCGCGTCCGACGACTCGACGAACGTGCTCAGCTGGTTCGTACATCGCCAGTACTGGGTTGTTGTATGGGGCATCGCGTCGTGCATCATGGCGACCGTGCTGGGAACGGCGCTCGGCTCCGCGCATCTGGTGGTGTTCCCCATGTGCGCCATGCCGCTCGTACTGCTGGCGGCCTCGCGCATGGTGTCGTTCGTCAAGAACTACTTCTTGGAGTATGACGGTCACGACGACGAGCCCAAGCCGTATCTGGGGTTCTTCTTCCAGAGCACGGGCATGGGCCTGATTCTGTCACTCGTGACCTACCTGTGCGCTCAGCTGGTGCGCACCGCCGCGTTCCCCGATGCGCCCATGTTTGAGGAGCAACTCTTTACCGGGTGCTTTAATATCGCTGCCATCATTTGCCTGGTTGGCAACATGAGCGCCGTGATTTACCTGATGGTGCTGTTCTGGCGTGACGAGCATGACCTCAACACGTCGGGCACCGCCATGAACGTTATTGCCGTCATGATCTCGTGCGTAGCGTACTGCGCCGCTGCGGTGCTGCTCACCATGTCGGTCATTGGTTAGGTGGTCGCGTGCAAAATACCAAGCAAAAGTCGGGCACCAAGCAAAAGTTGACCATCGCGGCCATCTTTGGCGCTATGGGTCCCGGTCTGCTGGCGGCGCTTTCGGGCAATGACGCCGGCGGCATTGCAACGTATTCCAGCGCGGGCGCCAGCTATGGCTACAAGATGCTCTGGATGCTTCCCGTCATGACTGTGCTGCTCATCGTGACGCAGGAGACCGCGGCGCGCTGCGGCTGCGTCACGGGCAAGGGCCTGGCATCGCTCATTCGCGAGCGCTTTGGCGTGCGCAAGAGTGTACTTGCTATGGCGGCGCTGTTGATCGCCAACACGGCTGTGACCATTTCGGAGTTTGCGGGCATCGCCAGCGGCCTTGCTCTCTTTGGCGTGCCGGCGAGCATCTCGGTGCCGTTGGTGGCGCTGCTGGTGTGGATGCTTACCATGTCGGGTAGTTTCCAGCGCATCGAGAAGATTCTGTTGCTGGTGAGCTGCGTGTTCGTGACCTATATCGTCGCTGCATTTATGGCTGGCCCCAACTGGGGTGAGGTCGCGGTCGACCTGGTCGTGCCTAACATTCAAAATGACCCCAGCTACGTGTCGCTCGTGGTCGCAACGATCGGTACCACCATCGCGCCGTGGATGATCTTCTTGGCGCAGAACAACGTGGTCGATAAGAACGCGGGCGAGGACGATATCGTGCTGCAGCGCATCGATACCGTGAGCGGCTCGCTTGCCGCCGATGTCATTGCCGGCTTTATTATCATCACGACCGGTACGGTGTTGTTCCCGGCGGGTATTCAGATTAGCGATGCCGCCGATGCTGCCCGCGCGTTGGAGCCTATTGCGGGCCAGTGGTCCACGGTGCTGTTTGCCTCGGGCCTGGTCGCGGCGAGCTTCTTGGCCGCCTGCGTGCTGCCGGGCGTTACGTCGAGCGCTATCTGTGAGGCATTTGGCTGGGAGCGCGGTGCCGACCGCAGCTGGGACGAGGCCCCGGTCTATCGCGGCATCATTACGGCCATCATCGGTATCTCTGCCGTGCTGGTGCTTATGCCCGGCGTCGATCTGTTCCAGATTATGATGACCTCACAGGTCATCAATGGTGTGCTGTTGCCCGTGGTTCTGGTGTTCCAGGTGGTTATCGCAGCCGACCGTCACATTATGGGTGCCAACCGCAACGGCCGCGTGTGGAATGTGCTCACTTGGGCGACTATCGGTGTGATTACGGTGCTCACGGTCGTCATGTTTGTTCTGCAGGCGATGGGCTACAGCGCTTAACGCCCACTTTTGCTTCCGAACAGGCCGCAGCGATGGGCCGCGGCCTGTTTTTTTTGTCTGCTATAGGGTGTTAGTTATATAGCAATGGACAAAAATGCCAAATATGAGTACTGTTGCTAAGTGAATAGCATTTACATCCTAAAAGATAATGAACATAGCCTTTAGTATGTTCATTAAAATTGGCTCCAATACGCCTTAAACCAGTCAGGTTGGCTGCTTTAGGGGGTTGTAGGGGTCGCTCGGACGTCATTTTGGGTGGTTTTGCCTGCTACTAAAATGGTAACAGTACTCATATTTGCCCTTTTTTGCCCACAGACCTTTGAGGGTGCGGCGAAAAGGGCTTGTTTTGATTGTTTGGGGCAGGCACGAGGCGCGGAAACGATGTCTGGAGCGACGGAGCGGCCTGGAATTCATCCGTAGAGGTCTTCATTGGCTGCGCCAGGAGTGTCCCTAACTGCCGGAGGGGGTGTCTGCCGTGGCAGACACCCCCTCCGGATGTGGGAAGTTTGCGCTGCAGGTTACTTGTCGGTGCCCAACTTGTGCGGCTTGAAGGCAAGCGCATTGATGAGTGCGTCGGTGGCAGACTTGACGGCTGCCGGCTGCGGATCGTTGACGTGATCCTCGGGATGCACGGGCAGGTCCTTCTTGACTGCGTCGTGGATCAAGTTGAGGTACTCAGTCACGCCAGTGGTCGATAGGTGCGTGCCATCGCCATCGAACAGGTCGTTGCGGTTGGCGCTGTATCCGTACCAGTCGATAACGC
>CABUVC010000014.1 GCA_902494855.1 uncultured Collinsella sp. | reverse complement strand
GCAAGGGGGCCGGGCGCACGGGAGGGAAAGCGAGGCTACTCGCCGAGCTTGGGATGCAGCAGCGACGGCGCAGCGCCGAGCAGCATCTTGGTGTAGGGGTCCTGGGGGTGCTGGAAGACCTGCTTGGCCTCGCCCTGCTCGACGATCTTGCCGCCATTCATAACGATGATGTCGTCAGAGATATAGCGGACCGTCTGGATGTCATGGCTGATGAACACCATGGCCAGGCCGAGCTCCTTCTTAAGGTCGGTCAGCAGGTTCAGAATCTGCGCGCGGACCGAAACGTCCAGAGCCGAGGTGGGCTCGTCGGCGATGATGGCATCGGGGTTCAGCGACAGAGCACGGGCAATTGCGACGCGCTGACGCTGGCCGCCCGAAAGCTGGCCGGGAAGAACCTCGGCAGCGGAGCTGGGCAGACCGGTGAGCTCCAAGAGTTCCTTGACGCGCTTCTCCTGCTCGGCCTCGGTACCCAGGTTGTGGACGCGCATGGGGTCGAGCAGCTGCTCGCGAACGACCATGCGGGGGTTGAGCGCCGTGGCCGGGTTCTGGAACACGACCGAGATGACGCGACCCATGTGGCGACGGTCCTCGGCGGTACGTTTGGTAACGTCCTTGCCCTTAAAGTAGACCTTGCCGCTCGTGGGGGCCTGCAGGCCGCACATGACGTTAGCGGTGGTGGACTTACCGCAACCGGACTCGCCGACGATGCCAATCGTCTGACCGGGCATGAGCTTAATCGTTACACCCTGGACGGCGTGAACCAGGTTGGGGTGCAGAATGGAGCCGGTACGGGTCCTAAAGGTGACGTGGACGTCATCAAGGAAGATGATCGGCTCGACGCCGTTTACTGCGGTCTCGCTCATCTACATCACCTCCGCGTGAGGGGTCAAACCATTTGCCTTGAGCACCTCGTCGGGGAGCTCGGAATAGAAGTGCTCGGTGCCGGGCACGCGCTTGAAGACCGGACGGGTGTCCAGGCCAATACGCGGGTGGCTCGAGCGGGGCGCGAAGCGATCGCCCTTGGGGAAATCGCGCGGGCTCGGAACGGCGCCGGGCACCTGGTGCAGGCGGCCCGAACCGCTCTCGATGGACAGAACGGAACCCAGAAGACCGCGGGTGTACTCGTGGATCGGGTTAGTGAGCAGCTCCTTGGTGGGCGCCTGCTCGATAACCTGGCCAGCGTACATAACCGTGATGTTATGGGCGACCTCGGCGACCAGAGCCAGGTCATGCGAAACGAAGATCATGGCAAAGCCGAGCTTGGCCTGAAGATCGTTGAGCAGCTTGATGACCTGCTTCTGGACGGTAACGTCCAGAGCGGTCGTGGGCTCGTCGCAGATGACCAGCTTAGGGTCGCGGGTAAGGGCCATAGCGATCAGGACACGCTGACGCTGGCCGCCGGAAAGCTCGTGTGGATAGCTCTCGAGCGTGCGCTTGGGATCGAGGCCGACGAGCTCCAGGAGCTCCTCGGCGCTGCGGGTTCCGCCGCGCTTGGTGAGCTGCTTCATCTGGGCAGAGATGAGCATGGAGGGGTTGAGCGAGGACAGGGCATCCTGATAGACCATAGCGATATCGGTACCACGCAGGCCGAACCACTCCTTCTTGCTCATCTTGAGCAAGTCACGGCCCTCCCAGAGGACCTCGCCGGAAAGGTGCTCGTCCTCATCGGTCAGGCCCATGATGGCCAGCGTGGTGATGGACTTACCGCAACCGGACTCGCCCACCAGGCCCATGGTCTGACCAGGACGGACGTCAAAGTTGACATGGTCGACAACGTTGATATCACCGTGATGCTCAAACTGAATGCAGAAGTCACGGACCGAGAGAATCGGCTCAACGGACTCGTCGGGCACGTGGCGATCGTCACGCTTGAGCTCGACATCGCGCAGGGCGCCAAGGCGAGCGGAGAGGGACTGGGCCTGCTCCTTGTAGGCGCGAACGGGGTCGGAGACCAGCAGATCGGCCTCGCGACGCTTGGAGGAATCGGTAGGATCCAGGGCGGCGGAGGGAGCAGCGGCCATGGCGTCGGTAATGCCCTCGGAGAGGATGTTGAGCGCCAGGCAGGTGATCATGATGGCCAGGCCCGGGAACAGCGCCTGCCACCAACGACCGGCGAGCACGCCGCCGCGGGCGTCGGCGAGGATGTTGCCCCAGGTAGCGGTGGGCTCCTGGATACCAGCGCCGATGAAGGTCAGCGAGGCCTCGAAGATGATGGCGTCGGCGACCAGGGTAACGGTGAAGACCATGATCGGAGCGATGCAGTTACGCAGAACATGCTTGATCAAAATCCACGGAGCCTTGGCGCCGGAAACGATGACCGCGCGGACATAGTCCTCGCCGTACTCGGACACGATATTGGCGCGCACGATACGGGCAATCTGCGGAGTGTACATAAAGCCGATGGCGAAGATGATCGACGGCACGGAGTTGCCCAGGATGGAGACGAAGACGGCCGCGAGGGCGATGCCCGGGATGGACATGATGATGTCCAAGATACGCATGATCGTCTCGGAGACGGCCTTGCGCGAAACCGCTGCAAGGGCGCCCACGACCGAGCCGCAGACCAGAGCCATGGCAGTGGCGCCAAAGCCGATAATCAGCGAGTAACGACCACCGTAGAGCATACGCGACAGAATGTCGCGACCCTTATCGTCGGTACCGAAGATAAATCCGTTGCCGGGAGCCTGGCGAGCCGTAAAGATCTCGACCGGGCTATAGGGGGCAAGAAGGGGCGCCAGAATCGCAGTCAGGGCGACCAGCACCAGCACGACGGCGGCAATCTTAGAAGACAGCGTCATCTTCTTCCAGCCACCGAGCTTGAGCCCCTTGGAGGCAGCCTTCTCGAGCTGCTCGGTTTGCTTCTCTCGAATCTTTACCATAATCTACACCGTCCTGATGCGCGGGTTGATGAGCAGGTAGAGCATGTCAACCACGATGTTGATGATGATGAAGGCAAGAGCAACGACGATGACGACGCCCTGAACCAGGTTCGCCTCGTTGCCCTGAACGCCCTGCAGAATCGCGGTGCCCATGCCGGGGAGGTTGAAGATAACCTCGATGACGACGGCGCCGCCCATGAGGTAACCGATCTTAAGACCGAGGGTGGTGACCGGGGTGATCAGCGCATTGCGAAGAACGTTGATGCCGACGACGACCTTCTCGGGAACGCCGGCGCCGCGAGCCATACGGACATAATCCTTGTCGAGCTCCTCGACCATGGCGGTACGCACGATACGAGTCATCTGGCCCGTCAGCGGAAATGCCAAGGCGATAGCGGGCATGATCATGCGTCCCAGATAGCCAACCGGATTCGTGGTGAAGTGAGGCAGAGCACCCGATGCCGGGAGCACCTTAAGGTAGGAAGAGAACAGCAGGATCAACAGAACGGCAAGCCAGAACGACGGGGTTGCCAAGCCGGCGATGGAAAAGACGCGGATCACTTGGTCCGGCCATTTGTCGCGATACAGTGCCGCGATGACGCCGAGCAAAAACGAAACGACCGCACCGATGGCAAGACCGATGAAGGTCAGCTGCATCGTGACGGGCAGGGCCGTGGAGATGCGCTTGGCAACGGAGTTGCGAGCAGCACCATAGGTGCCCATGTCGCCATGGATCAAATCGCCCATATAGCGCACGTAGCGCACGGGCCAGGGGTCGTCCAGACCATACTTCTCATGGTACTCGGCAACCGCCTCGGGCGAGGCACCGTCACCCAACGCCGTGTAGGCGGGGTCGGTCTTGGAGAACGACATAAGGAAGAACACCAGGACGGTGACGCCCAATGCCATGATCGGCAGCGCCACAAGACGCCTTCCAATCAAACGTAGCAAGTTGTTCACGTTCTCTCCCCTTTCTTTTGTCGGTAGGACCAACTGGTATATGAGTACGGATACTCATTACAAGACCCGAGCGACATCGTTGCCGCCCGGGTCTTTGTTTCAACTATGAGGATACGGTCCCAACGACCGACATCCTGCATACAGACTCAAGCGAGTCTTACGCCTTGACGGTCGCGACGCCCCTGAAGGACATGCTCGTCGTGCCGATGCCCTTGAAGCCATCGAGGGCCTCGCCGTTGGGCGCAGTGGACGGATCGTCCCAGGAAGCGGAGACGGTCTTGACGTGGACAACGGGGTACAGAACGGCGTTGTCGGCAATGATGTCGAAGCACTCGTTCCACTTCTTCTGCTGCTCGTCGCCCTCGGCGGCAAGAGCCTCGTCCATGAGACCGTGGAGCTTCTGCCACTCAGCGGACTCCTTCCACGGGCAACGGGTCTGCATCCAGACGTTGTCGCCGTACCACCAGTTGAGCAGCAGGTCGGGGTCGGCACCGAAGCAGGAAGGATCGCCAGGGGCAAGGAGGATATCATAGGCCTCGCCGCCGTCGATGGCAGCGTAGGTGGCCGGCGAGGTATCGGTCTGGATGGTCACATCGAAGCCGAGAGCGTCGAGGTCGTTCTTGACCTGGGCGGCCATGCCCTTAATCTGCTCGTTATCGGTGGTGCGCAGGGTGATGGCACCCGGGGTGATGCCAGACTCCTCGATGAGCTTCTTAGCCTTCTTGGCGTCGGTCTTGTACACCGTGGAAGCCTCATGATAGTTGGTGAAGCTCTTGGGCAGGTAGCAGCTGGCAGCGGTGGCAAGGCCGGCGAAGGTGTTGCTGACCATCTTCTCGGTGTCGAGCGCATACATGACAGCCTGACGGACCTTGACGTTGTTCCAAGGCTCCTTGGCGACGTTGAACATGATGAAGCGGGTGCCGAAACCCTGAACGTTATCGATCTTGCAGCCGGCGCTCTCGAGCTGGTCGACGGCGTCAGCGGTAACGAGCTCCATAACGAGCGTGGAGCCCTCCTGCTGAGCGGTAACGCGAGCGGTGGGGTCGGTCAGGATGCTGTACTGAATCTTCTTATCCTCGGCAGCATACTCACCGTTGTACTCGGGGTTGGGAACCAAGGTGATCTCGGTATCGGAGATAGAGTCGTACATCCAGGGGCCGGAGCCGATCGGCTGCTTGGCGCGATCCTCCTCGGTCTGGGTGGCCGGGGTAACGCGGACGATGGCCAGACGATCCTTGAGCAGGGAGAAGTTGGGGACCTTGGTCTTGACCGTCACGGTGCTGGCGTCCTTGGCCTCGATGGACTCGAAGGGCTGGAAGAACGGAGCGTAGGTAGCGGAAGCGGCGCAAGCGGTGTAGGAGGCAACGACATCGTCAGCGGTGACCTCGGTGCCATCGGAGAACTTGGCGCCCTTGCGGATGGTGACCTCGAAAGTGGTGTCGTCCACAGACTTAGGATCGTCGGTGGCGAGCTCGTTGAAGGTGCTGTAGTCGTGGTAATCGATGCCGTAGAGGCCCTCGACGACGTGCCAGTTAGCACCCAGGCCCACAGCGGAGCCGGTGCTGGCGGGATCGAAGCTGGACGGAGCGTAAGCGGAACCAGCGGTGATCACGCCGCCGCCACGGTTGGCGGAATCGGTGGAACCGGAAGCGGAACCCTCGTCGCTAGAGCTGCCACCGCAGCCAGTGAGACCAAGGCCGGCGACAGCAGCGACGCTGCCGGTGAGGCCGAGGAACGAACGCCTGGACATACCCTTGTTGATGATGGCCATGTCTTCTCCTATCAATAGAGAATCTTACTCGGGAGCACCTAGACTTGCCCCCGCGCAACTTGCGGACGATATATACCTTACCTACCGACGAACCCAACTGAGGTGCCGCGCTCGGCGACCGATACATACATACGCTTGAACGGTATTTACTACCGTTCACCGAATTCATTGACAAATGATTCGCCAGACAGTATGTATCGACGAGGTGAGATATCAGTCTTCGTCAACCCGCAGGATAGCAGGGTTTTCGCTTGGGTTAGTCAAACGTTTTAGCGTTAATAAAACCCGAAACCAGCAGGCAATCATGGCGAAATAAATGGTTGAAAATCGCGCAATCATGTATATCAGTTGTTTAGGCTCGTGTTTAGCTATCGGAATGGCCAGCCGCCGCCTCGGCGCGCTCGGCATTCCATGCAACGAGCGCCTCGTGGACCGCCTTGGCAACATCGGCCGGTATGCCGCGAACTTCCGCGATCTCTTGCTCGCTCGCCGCGCGCAAACGCTTCATCGAGCCAAAATGGCGCATAAGGGCACGTTTTCTGGTGGGTCCCACGCCTGGAACGTCATCGAGTACCGAAACCGTCATGGCCTTGTCGCGCAATTCGCGATGGAACGTGATGGCAAATCGGTGGGACTCATCGCGTACCTGTTTAATTAGATAGAGCGAAGCAGACCCGGTCGGCAGCACGACAGGAGTCTCGTCCCAAGGCACAAAAACTTCCTCGTCGGCCTTCGCCAAGCCACAAACTGGTATATCGAGCCCAAGAGCCTCAAGTTGCTTGATCGCAGCGGTCAATTGCGGCTTACCGCCATCGACAACGAGCAAATCGGGGCGCGAGCCAAAGCGCTCGTCGGCCATGCGCTCGGGAGCATAGCGTCGTCCCAAAACCTCGGACATCGACACGAAGTCGTTTGCCTCGTCCAATTCGGCCTGAATTTTAAAACGACGGTACTGGCTCTTGTCGGCGCGCCCGTTGGTAAACACCACCATTGAGGCGACCGTAAAGGTGCCATGCAGTGTAGAGATATCGAAGCACTCGATACGCAACGGCGGCGATGGCAGCGCCAACGCACTTTCGAGCTCCAGCAGCGCTTGATTGGTGCGGTCGTCAGCGTACCCCGTTCGCATCATGTAGCGCATGAGGGCATGGCGCGCATTTTTGGATGCCATATCGAGCAGACGGTGCTTTTCGCCACGCTGCGGCCTATGGAGATGGCAGGAACGCTCACGCTTGCCCGCAAGCCACTCCCCCAGCGCCTCCGCATCCTCAAGCTCGACGGAAAGGTTGACCTCAGCTGGAATATCAGCCGTCTCGTCGTAATAGCGCTTAAGAAAGCCCGACTGGAGCTCTTCCTCGTCAACATCAAGACCCTTGTCGAGAATGAACTCGCAGGTGCGAACTGTTCGGCCCTCGCGAACGACGAAGACGCAAGCGGCGGAGATGGTCTCCTCGCGATAGAACCCGATGACATCGATATCGACACTGGAGGGAAAAACGACTTGCTGACGATCGTCCAGACCCCTGATGACCTCCAAACGACGTTTGACGCGTGCCGCGCGCTCAAAGTCGAGCGCCTCGGCGGCATCCGTCATCTCGGAGGTCAGCTCATCGACGACATCCTTGCGATGGCCCGACAAAAAACGCTCGACACGCTTGACGTTCTTGGCATAGTCTGCCGGGGAAATCGCGCCGACACACGCACCCGGGCCGCGCCCGACATGGTAGTCAAAGCAGGGACGCCCGTTTTGTGCGCAAATCATATTGACGATGTCTTCCTCGCCCTTGTGGGACTCGATGGTACGGCGACAACGACGCCACTCCGCACAGGATGCAGAGCAGATGGGGATAACCTTGCGCAGCGTATCTATCGTCTCACGTGCCGCACGGCTATCGGTATAGGGTCCAAAATAGCGCGTTCCCGGCTTATGACGCTCACGCGTGTATTTGATCGCGGGATACAGGTCGCCCTTTGTAATGGCGATAAAGGGGTAGCTCTTGTCATCCTTGAGGTCGACGTTAAAGTACGGATGGTACTGGCCGATCAGGTTGCGCTCGAGTACAAGCGCCTCATGCTCGGTTTCGACAACGATGTAGTCAAAGCTCGCCACCAGCTGCATCATCAGCGGGATCTTTTGACGCTCATCCTGCAGTGTCACGTATTGACGCATGCGGGCGCGCAGGTTTTTCGCCTTGCCCACGTAGATGACATCGCCCTTGGCATCCTTCCAAAGGTAGCATCCGGGCTGTGTGGGAACGCGCGAAACCTGCTCGGCAAGCGTTGGTATGTTGTCGTGACCGGCCACGCGCACCTACTTGCGACGAAGCAGCGCCGAGACCTCGGGCATCTTAAGGACGACGGCAAGGCCAAAGGTAACAGCAAGCGAGACGACACCCGCAACGCAAACGTAGCCAAGAGTAATCAGAATCGAGCCGCCAAGTGCCCCGACAAAGTGTTCAAGCGCCCACATGACGCCGGCGCCTGCGGCAGCACCTAGACCACCGAGCAAAAGGCCAAAGAAACCGCCATGTAGGATAGATTTGACCTGAAGGCCACGCAGGCGACGACGCAGCCACCACAGCGAACAGCCGACCAAGATCACGTAGTCGACGACATACGAAAGCGCGATTGCCGGCATACCGAAGCCCAGCACAACGCCAAACAGCAGAACCGAGCCGGCCTGGCCGATGGCGGAATACAGGCAATAGCGGCTATAGGGCTTCATGTCGAGCAAGGCAGAGAAGCTCTTCTGCATCAACACGACCACGCCGTAGAGCGGCAGCGAGAGCGCCAGGTAGACAAGGTACTCGGACACCAGCGCCACGCCGGATTCATCGAACTTGCCAGCACAGTAGATCATATTGAGCGGACGTGCGAAGACAATCAGGTACAGTGCGAACGGAATCAGGAAGAACAGCATCTGGGCGACGCCACGCGAAATGCCCGTGCGAACGCTGTCGTAATCCTTCTCCTGTGCGTCATGAGAGAGCTCGGTATAGAGCGCCGTCGAAAGCGAGGCGGCAATCAGCGCGTAGGGCAGCGTGTACCACAGGCGCGCATAGGCGATGACGGAAGGACCCGTCTCGGGCTGGACCACCAGCGCGGCAGCGTTGGTGATAGAAGTCGAGACAAACATGCACACCGTGGCGAGCAGCGTCGGGATACCGAGCGCAATCGTCTGGCGCAGCGCGGGGTCCTTAAAGTCGATATGGATATGGGGATGCACGCCGTGCTTGCCAAGCGCGGGAATCTGACATGCCATCTGAACAAAGACACCGAGGGTCGTACCGGCCGCAATCAAGATGATGCCGGCACGTTCGCCAAACTGTGCGGACACGGGCGCAAAACCCATAAAGCTCGCAATGACGATCACATTGTTGAGGACCGGGGCAAACGTCGACCAAAAGTAGTCGCGGTGTGCGTTGAGAACGCCCGAGAACACCGAGCCCAAACCATAAAACAGAATCTGGATGGCAAAGAAACGGAACATGAACGCAGCGGTATCCATGCTGCCACCGTCACCCGAAAGGAACGATTGCGTCCAGATAAAGCCCGGGGCGAACACGGTCCCCAGCAACGAAATGCCACCCAGCACTAAAAGCAGAATGCCGAGCAGGTTGCCCACGTACTCGTTCGAGGCCTCGCGACCCTGCTCACGCCTCACGCCCATGTACACGGGCAAAAACGCCGTCACGAGCATGCCACCCATCACGAGTTCGTAGAGCATATTGGGCAGGTTGTTGGCGACCTGATAGGAGGACGAGAGTAGCGACATGCCGATAGCGGCCGCCATTGCCCACGTGCGGATAAAACCGGTGACGCGAGACACGATAGTCAGGATGGTCATAAGCCCGGCGGAACGACCAACCGTGGAGTAGTCCGACGAGCCCATGTCGTCAGTGTCATCTCGCGACGAAGAAGCTTCGGATGAGGGTGTCTGAGGCGCAGATTCTTTTGCAAAATGAGCTCCGCGCTTCAATTCTTCCTGCGGCATCGCTCAGTCCTCTCTCGTAATCGCGGCAACCGTCGCCCCGCAAAATGCAATTAAATCATCGGGTGCAAGCTCGAGCTGATAACCACGCTTGCCTCCCGAAATAAAAATGGTATCCCAAAGGACACACGTCTCATCAATGAGCGTCCGGTAGCGTTTTTTCATACCGACCGGGCTGCAGCCGCCGCGAACGTAGCCAGTCGCCGCAAGCAAATCCTTCACATGCATCATAACCAAGGACTTCTCCCCCGCGGCACGCGCGGCGGACTTTAGATCGAGCTCATCGGCAACAGGGATGCAGCACACGACATGGTCGTTGGACGGCGTCACGCAGACCAAGGTCTTAAATCCTTGACCGGGCTCCTCGCCAAGCTGCTCCGAAATCGCGACCCCCAGGCCCACCGACTCATCACCATCGTCTTCGTACGTATGTAGAACATAGGAAATGCCGGCGCTTTCCAGCTCGCGCATCGCATTGGTTTTTGGCGTCTTTACAGCCTTTGCCATGACATATCCTTTCCCTCGCATTCGGACGCAAAGATTAAGTATATGTCCAATTCGGCTGCATACGTCACTTCGGCACAGCAAGCGCCATCGAATCACAAGGAGTCGATGGCGCCCATAAACTGAATCGCCTATTTATTGAGCATCAAGTTGAGCCTGACGCTCCCGGTCACGCCTGAGCAAAGGCGCCAAAAACTTGCCCGTATAACTCTGCGGACAGTCCGCAACCTGCTCCGGTGTGCCCGAAACCACGACGGTTCCGCCGCCGTTACCGCCCTCGGGACCCATATCGATCAGGCGGTCGGCAACCTTGATGACATCAAGGTTGTGCTCAATCACCAGCACCGTGTTGCCCGCATCGACCAAGCGCTGCAGCACATCGAGCAGCTGGCGGACGTCCTCAAAATGAAGACCGGTCGTCGGCTCGTCCAAAATATAGAACGTCTTGCCCGTCTGGCGTCGATGAAGCTCCTTGGCGAGCTTCACACGCTGCGCCTCGCCGCCCGAGAGCGTCGTGGCGGGCTGGCCCAGGCTCACGTAGCCCAAGCCTACATCGTACAGCGTCTGGAGCTTTCGCTTGATCTGCGGGATATTCCCAAAGAAGGCCAGCGCCTCGGTGACGCTCATGTCGAGCACGTCCGAGATGGTCTTGCCACGGTAGGTGACCTCGAGTGTCTCGCGGTTGTAGCGTTTACCGCCGCAAACTTCGCAGGGAACGTAGATATCGGGAAGGAAGTGCATCTCGATCTTAATCTGCCCATCGCCCTTGCACGCCTCACAGCGCCCGCCACTCACATTAAAGGAGAAACGACCCGGCGAGTAGCCGCGCGCCTTCGACTCCGGCGTACTCGCAAACAGCGCGCGAAGATCATCCCACAGGCCGATATAGGTAGCAGGGTTGGAGCGCGGCGTGCGGCCAATCGGCGACTGGTCGATATCGATAACCTTATCGATGCACTCGATGCCCTCGATTTTTTTATACGGACCCACAGGGCGCGTCGAGCGGTGAATGGCATTCGTAAGGGCAGGCGCAATGGTGTCGGTAACCAGGGAGCTCTTGCCCGATCCCGACACGCCGGTAACAACCGTAAGCGTACCAAACTCGATTTTGGCAGTAACGTTTTTGAGGTTGTTGGCTCGAGCGCCCGTAATTTTAAGGCAGCCGCGACCGGGCTTGCGCCGTTCATCAGGCACCCGGATCATTCGTTTACCGGTCAGATAAGCGCCCGTCATCGACTCGGGACACGCCATGATATCGGCAGGCGTTCCCGCCGCGACTACGTGTCCGCCGTTGACGCCGGCGCCGGGCCCCATGTCGATCACGTAATCGGCGGCACGGATTGTATCCTCGTCGTGTTCGACGACGATAACGGTATTGCCGATATCGCGCAGGCGCTCGAGCGTCTTGATCAAGCGCTCGTTGTCACGCTGATGAAGACCGATCGAGGGCTCGTCCAGAATATAGAGCACGCCCATGAGACCCGCGCCGATCTGCGTTGCCAGGCGAATACGCTGCGCCTCGCCACCGGAAAGCGTCGCCGAGGCACGATCGAGCGTCAGATAGTCGAGTCCAACATCGACCAGAAAACGCAAGCGCTCCAGGATTTCCTTGACGATACGGCCGCCGATAAACTGTTGGCGCTCGGTGAGTTCCAGGCCCTCAAAAAACTCGAGCGATTCACGGCACGACAGGCAACAAACCTCGTAAATGGACTTGCCGCCCACGGTGACGGCGAGCATCTCAGGGCGCAAACGAGCGCCGTGGCAGCTCGAGCACGGCTCCTCGCGAATGTACTTCTCCAGGCGCGCCTTGGTGTTCTCGTTCGTCGTCTCGGTATAGCGTTCGTACAGGATGTTGCGAACGCCCGAAAACTTGGTATCCCACTGGCTGCGACGTCCGTCGAGCTTTTGGTAGTCGACCGAGATCTTCGTATCGCCCAGGCCATCCAAGAATGCACGACGCACGCGAGGGGGCAAGTCCTCCCACGGCGTATCGGTGCTCACCTTAAAGTGTTTGCAGACCGCAGCAAAAATCTGCGGATAGTAGTTCGAGTTGCCAAACAGGCTACCAAAGACTCCGTCGGCAATGGACTTCGAGGGGTCCTCGATCAACGCCTCGGCATCAACGGTTTTCTTAAAGCCCAGGCCGTCGCACTCAGGACATGCGCCATAGGGAGCGTTGAACGAAAAATCACGCGGCTGAAGATCGTCAATGGAGTGACCATGCTCCGGGCACGCCAAGGCCAACGAATACTCCAGCAGCTCGCCCTCGGTCCCCTCGGGAGCATCACGATCGGGCAGCATGTACACGTTTACATTGCCGTGAGCCAGCGCGGTCGCCTGCTCAACAGACTCGGCGATACGGCCCAGAGAGTTCTCACGGATCACGATGCGATCGACTACGACCTCGATATCGTGCTTGAACTTCTTGTCCAGATCGATCGGATCGTCGAGCGAGCGCACTTCACCGTCGACACGCACGCGGCTAAAGCCCTCGGCGCGAAGGTCCTCAAACAGTTTGGTGTACTCGCCTTTTCGCCCGCGCACCACCGGTGCCAGCACAAACGCGCGGCGGCCCTCCCCCGCCGCCAAGACCTTGTCGGCAACCTGGTCGGTCGTCTGACGCTCAATGACGCGGCCGCATTCGGGACAGTGCGGGGTGCCCACACGGGCGAACAGCAGGCGCAGATAGTCATAAATCTCGGTTACGGTGCCAACCGTCGAGCGAGGGTTTTTAGACGTCGTCTTTTGGTCGATCGACACCGCCGGCGAAAGGCCGTCGATTGAATCCAAGTCGGGTTTGTCCATCTGGCCCAAGAACTGGCGCGCATAGCTCGAAAGACTCTCGACGTATCGACGCTGGCCCTCGGCATAGATAGTGTCAAATGCCAGCGAACTCTTGCCCGAGCCAGAAAGACCGGTAATGACCACGAGTTGGTCACGCGGAATGGAAACATCGATATCACGGAGGTTGTGCTCACGAGCGCCGCGAATAACGATAGAAGAATCAGACATGGAAGCTCCTTGCCTCCTATTGCATCGAATCATACTGTCGATGAGTTTAGCGCACTCGACGCGCACAGATGTTCGTAATACAAGATTCGCAGACCTTTAGCTTTGCGTATCGGGTGCTTTGTTTCTCGAAATGCCGTGGAAAGGTTACAGTAATCTACTACTGAACTTAATTTGCTGTAACAGAGGAACGTCCATGACCGAAGATATCCCCCTTGAAATCACTTCGAGCGACATGGCCAATCTGCCCATATTCATCGCCGTCCTTATCGTGGCCACCGTCGTCGTGCGCGTGTATTTTTCAATCAAACACAATGAAAAGCCGCCCATTGCCCGCGTCTTTTGGTGCGCGACGCTCCTCATCCCGCTCGGCATGGTAGCTGCATGGATTACGAATCAATTGCTCGTAAATGAGGACAATTCCCTATGGGTCCTTTCTTATTCGGCGCTCGGTGCTACCGCCGTCATACTTCTTGTCGAGCCCTTGGTTTCGGGACTTATCGACCAAACCGATCTTGCGACGGGAACGGTTGCCTGTATTTGCCGTGACATCCTTGTCATCGCCGCTGTTTCAGCGCTCTCGTTCGTTTCACTCGAAATTGCCTGTAACGAAACGTTCTATCGCATTCCCGCCAACTCATTCGGGTTTTCCGTCGGGCTGCTCGCGACGGTTCTGCTCTCCCTTTATTTGCTGGGACAGCGTCATGGAGGCGTCATGGTCCTCGTGCCCGTCGTCTGTTGCGTCCTTGGCATTGCCGAGCACTTCGTCATAACGTTTAAAGGCGAAGCCATCCTGCCAAGTGATATCTTGGCCCTTGGCACCGCAATGGAAGTGAGCGAGGGATACGAGTTTACCTTTACCGCCGGAATCGTAACCTCTCTCGCCCTGCTGGAGATTTCCCTGGGGCTTCTTTCGCTTATCCGACCGCGAAAGCTCCGTACGCCCACCCATGTCTTCCCCGCAATCGCCGCTAACCTCTGCGCTTTTCTGCTAGTGACCGTTGTGGGGCTCTCAGGCTTTTCCAGCATCGACTTGGAGCAGGCGCTGGATTTTGGATTTGACCGTTGGCAGCCCATCACCACATATACGTCTCAGGGTTTTATCACTTCGTTCACCGAAATGGTCAACGAGTTGCCCATTGAGAAGCCCGAAGGCTATACGCCCGATGAGGCGCAGAGCATCGAGCAGGAGCTCGCCGCCGCCTACGACAGCACGTATGGCTCGAGCGAGCAGCGCGCGGCTGCCGTTGCCCAGTTCAATGAAATCAAGCCGACGATTGTTGCCGTCATGAACGAGAGTTTTAGCGACCTTTCGTGCTTTGAGCAGCTCCAGGCGGCCGGGTACACCGGCCCCGCATTCTACAACTCGCTTCCCGACACACTTGTTCGCGGCACCATGCTCGCTTCGGTCACCGGTGGCGGAACGGCAAACTCCGAATTCGAATTTTTGACCGGAGCGACAACGGCCTTTGTCGGATTAGGCAAGATCCCCTATCAGCTGTATCAGATGAATGGCGTCAACAGCCTGGCAAAGGACCTTAAAGAGCTTGGGTATACCGCTACCGCTATGCACCCGCAAAACCCCGTCAACTACCATCGAGATAAGATCTATCAGCAGCTGGGCTTTGGAGACTTTCTTTCAATCGGCGATTTCGAAGGTGCGCCCTGTTACCATGCCGGCGTATGCGACTACGCCACCTACGACAAGATACTCGACCTGCTTAGAACCGACGAAGCGCCGCAGTTCATCTTTGACGTCACGATGCAAAATCACGGCGGCTACGACTATGGCACCGTTCCCGCCGAAGAGCTGACAAACTATTGGGTCGAGGGAGCCAGCGAGGGCGCCAATAGCGCGCTCAACACCTATCTCACCTGCATCAACGCATCCGACCGGGACCTCGAGTACTTTATCAACGAGCTCCGCAATATCGGCAGACCGGTTGTTCTTGTCTTTTTTGGCGACCATCAGCCGAGCGCCGCAACGACTCTCAACGACGAGCTGTACCCTCAGGAAGATACGGCAAGCCACGCTTTCCGTGTCTATCAGTCAACCTATTTCGTCTGGGCTAACTATGAAATCGCCGGCAATACCGAGCTCAACGTCTACGACACCGTCGGGGCAAACGAGATTGCAGCCATTACCCTTAATAAGATCGGCGCCCCGCTCACCGACTATCAAAAGGCCCTGCTTGCAACAAGGTCAGATGTGCCCACCATCAATGTCGCCGGCTATCTCGGTGCCGACGGGCTGCGCTACAACTTGGAATCTGAAGACAGCCCATACACCTCGACGATCGACAAGCTGCAGCGCATGCAATACCTCGAGTTCGCCAGCAAAGTTCAGTAAGCCCGCCCATTCGCTTGGGCCCATCGTATTGCAAGCACGCTCGGCCCAAATGCATCGCAAATGACTCCCGCTCGCAAACGAGGGTACAATGACGCTCGTGTCACATCACGGGGCTCCGGCCCCAACATATACAAAGGAGTCATACATGGGTTGCGAGCACGCACAGGCCGCCGGCGGACAAACGTCGCCGTCGCAATTTGAGGAGAACACGCTGTCCGAGGTCAAACGCGTCATCGCCGTGCTTTCCGGCAAGGGCGGTGTCGGCAAGTCGTTTGTCACCGGTGCCATCGCCACCGAGCTTGCCCGTCACGGCCACAAGGTCGGCGTCCTCGATGCCGACATCACCGGTCCCTCTATCCCCAAGATGTTCGGCATGAGCGGACGCCACGTCCATGCCCTTGGCAACCTCATGCTGCCCGAAATCTCCGAGCACGGCGTCAAGGTCATGAGCTCCAACCTTCTGCTCCAAAACGAGACCGACCCCGTCCTTTGGCGCGGTCCGGTCATCGCAGGCGCCATTAGGCAGTTCTGGAGCGAGACCTCGTGGGGCCCCATCGACTACCTGCTGGTCGACATGCCTCCGGGAACAGGCGACGTCGCGCTCACCGTCTTCCAGTCGCTGCCCGTCGACGGCATCGTCATCGTCACGAGCCCGCAGGACCTGGTCTCGATGATCGTCGCCAAGGCGGTCAACATGGCCGAGAAGATGAACGTCCCCATTCTGGGCATTGTCGAGAACATG
>CABUVC010000013.1 GCA_902494855.1 uncultured Collinsella sp. | reverse complement strand
TAAGGAGGGCCTACGAGGCATGGGTCGAGGCCGGACTTCCGCTCGATTGGGACAGGCGGGCCTTCGAGGCCGAGCGCAAAATGGATTCTAAAAAACACCTTGCCAAATAGGAGCGTCAGACCAGGAAACCCCCTTATCCGCGGCTCCGAAGGAGCAGGATAAGGGGGTTTCCATGGTCGAGGACGTTCTGAAAACTAAGTCCAGCACGGGCCCGGACAAACAACCTACTACAGGTCGATGTGCGATTCCTTGATCGGGAACGGCTCCGCGAAGTGGCACGCGCAGCAGTGACCAGGTGCAACTTCCTTAAACTCGGGAAGCTTCTCAGAGCAGATACCCTGAGCGATCGGGCAGCGAGTGTGGAAACGGCAACCGGTCGGCGGATCCAGCGGCGACGGCGGATCGCCAGCGAGGATGATGCGCTTGCGGGTCTTCTGGATATCAGGATCGGGAACCGGCACGGCAGACAGCAGCGACTGCGTGTACGGATGGTGAGGCTCGCTGTAGAGCGTCTTCCAGTCCGAAACCTCAACCATCTTACCCAGATACATAACGGCAACGCGATCGGAAATGTGCTGCACGACGGACAGGTCGTGAGCGATAAACAGATACGCGGTACCGAACTTGTCCTGGAGCTCCTTAAGAAGGTTCAGAACCTGGGCCTGAATGGATACGTCAAGTGCAGAGACAGGCTCGTCGCAGATAATCAGCTTGGGCTTCAGAGCGAACGCGCGGGCGATGCCGACACGCTGGCGCTGGCCGCCCGAGAACTCGTGCGGATAACGGTTGATGTGCTCGGGATTCAGACCGACGACGTCCAGCAGCTCGCGGACGCGCTCGATACGCTCCTCCTTGGTACCCACGCCATGAATGGTCATGGGCTCGGAGACGATCTCGCCGATGGTCATACGGGGATTGAGCGAAGCATAGGGATCCTGGAAGATGAACTGCATCTCGCGACGCATGTCCTTGATCTCATGCTTGCTCATCTCGGCAACATCTTTACCCTGGAAGAACACCTTACCGGCGGTCGGCTTGGTCAGGCGCATGATGGTGCGACCCGTCGTGGACTTACCGCAACCAGACTCACCAACCAGACCAAAGGTCTCGCCCGGATAAATCTCGAACGAAATGTCATTTACTGCAGAGACAACACGCTTGGAGAAGCGCTTGGCGAACATGCCGGACTCAGCGGGGAACTCCTTAGAGAGGTGCTCGACCTTCAGCAGCGGAGTACGCTCGTTGGTATCTGCCATTACGCCTCGCCTCCCTTCTTGGAATCCTTGCGCGTACGGGACGTCTCAGGAGCGTTCTTGAGGAACTCGGGGTCACCGGAGTAGTGGCACGCAGAGTAATGACCAGACTCGGTGACAACGCGCTCGGGGCGCTGCTTGCGGCACTTGTCCGTCGCATAGGGACAACGAGGCGAGAACACGCAGCCCTCAGGCAGGTTCATGAGCGAAGGCGGGTTGCCGTGAATCGGCGTAAGCGGCTTCTTCTCTTCGATGGCCTGCTCCGGGATGGAGCGGATAAGGCCCCAGGTGTAGGGGTGGCGACTCTCGTAGAAGATTTCCTCAGCAGTACCGAACTCGACGGGACGGCCGGCGTACATAACCATGATCTTATCGGCCATATCGGCAACGACGCCCAGGTCATGGGTAATCATGATGATGGCGTTGCCGTTCTTCTCCTGCATTTCCTGCATGAGCTCGATAATCTGAGCCTGAATGGTAACGTCCAGAGCCGTCGTGGGCTCGTCGGCAATCAGGATATCGGGATCGCAGGCAAGAGCCATAGCGATCATGACACGCTGACGCATACCGCCGGAGAACTGGTGCGGATACTCATTGACGCGCTTCTCGGGCTCGGGGATACCCACGAGGTCCAAAAGCTCGGTAGCGCGCTTGAGCGCCTCCTGCTTGGAGTAGCCACGGTGCAGACGAAGGCCCTCGCCCACCTGCTTGCCGATCTTATAGACCGGGTTCAAGGAGGTCATAGGATCCTGGAAGATCATCGCGATGTCGTTTCCGCGAATGTGCTGCATCTCTTCCTCGGTCATCTCGAGGATAGAACGACCGCGATAGCGAACGTCGCCGCCCTCGATCTTTCCCGGAGGCATCGAGATGAGGCCCATGATGGTCATGGCGGTCACGGACTTACCGGAGCCGGACTCACCGACGACACCCAGGGTCTCGCCGCGATCGAGCGTGTAGGACACACCGTCGACAGCGCGAACGACACCATCCTCGGTATGGAAATACATCTTAAGGTCATCGACCTCGAGCAGATGCTGGCCCTCGGGAACCGGCTGGTCCTTCAGGTCCACATAGTTCTTGTTCTTCTTCATCCTTATGCGTCCTTCATCTTGACGTCGAGGGCGTCGCGCAGACCGTCACCCAGCAGGGTGAAGGCGAGCACCGTCGAGAGAATTGCCAGACCGGGCATGATCATCATCCAGGGAGCAGTCAGAAGATACTGCTGACCGTCCTGAATCATGGAGCCCCACGAAGGCGTAGGCGGAATAACGCCCATGCCGAGGAAGGACAGAGCGGACTCGGTCAGAATGGCGCCACCAATGTTCATGGTCGCGTAGACCACGATGGAGGCGACGGAGTTCGGGAAGATGTGACGCACTACGATACGAGCATCAGATGCACCCATCGCGCGCGCAGCGTCAACATAGTCGTTTTCTTTGACCGTCAAGATTGCAGAGCGGAAGACGCGCGCAATCGAAGGCCAGCCGAGAATACCGATGGCGATAAAGACGTTCTGAAGACCACGGCCGATAACGGCGATCATGGCGACAACGAACAGCACGTACGGGAACGCCAGGAAGATGTCCGCACAGCGCATGATGATCGTATCCCAGATCCCGCCGTAGAAACCGGCCAGAGCACCCATGACCAGACCGATCACCGTGGAGATCGCGGTGGCCATAATGCCGACGGACAGCGAAACGCGTGCACCGTAGATAACGCGGACGAGAATGTCGCGACCAAGGGCGTCGGTGCCAAACGGGTGCTCTGCACACGGAGCCAACAGCGACGTCTCGGCCATGGTGGTCGAGTCGGAAGCCGTCGGCGAACCGAGCCAGGGCTTAGCCCACAGATCTGCGGTCAGGGCAACCAAAACGACGATGATGATCCAGCAGACACCGATAACGGCGAGCTTGTTCTTGCGAAGACGCTTAAAAGCGTCACCCCACAGCGTGCGGGACTTGGCGGGAGCAGATGCGGCCTTGGTGGCGGTAGCCTGCTCCTGAGACTGAGAATCAGTTTCCTGCATGAGACGTACCTCCCTTAGGCCTTATCCGACGGACCGCCAAGGCGGATGCGCGGGTCGAGGAATGCATAGCTAATGTCGACGAGCAGGTTAATCACCATGACGACGACGACGATGAGCGTAACGCCGCCCATAACGATGGGCCAGTCACGCATGCTAATGGCGCGATAGACCTCATAGCCGATACCGGGCCAGTTAAAAACCGTCTCGGTCAGGATGGCGCCCGAAAGCATGCCACCAAAGTCGACACCAATATAGGTAACGACGGGGATGAGTGCATTCTTAAGCGCATGCTTGACGATGATCGCGCGATTGGAGAGACCCTTGGCCTTTGCCGTACGGATGTAATCCTGGTTCATGACGTCAAGCAGCTGCGAGCGCATAATGCGGGCGGCATAAGCGGTCGAAACCGAAGCCAGCGTAATGGTCGGAAGCACATAGTGCATCCAATCCTGATACTGAGAGCTGGAACCGCCGGCACCCGAGATCGGCATGGAGATTGCACCGCCCGTAGCGTCCTTGAGGATGACGCCAAAGAACAGCTGCAGCAACATACCGAGCCAGAAGGCCGGGACCGCAACGAGGATCGACGTGGTGAGCGTTACCAAAATATCCCAGAAGGAATAACGCTTTACCGCCGAAATGATACCCGCACCGATACCCATGATTGCCTCGAGCACGATGGCGCACGCGGCAAGTTTGACCGTATACGGATACTTCTGGGCAAAAATTTCCGTAACCGGCAGCTTGCGCTGATACGAATTGCCCAGATCGCCATGAAGCAGGCCGTTCATGTAATACAAGTAACGGTCCACGAGCGACGTTTGAACGGGGTCGCCGTTCTCGTCAAGGATCGCGTTGCCGTCCTCGTCCGTCTGGACCAGGTGATAGCGAACACGAAGCTGAAGCTCCACCTCGGGGGACAGAGCCTTGTCTCCACCGATCAGCTTGATCGGATCTCCCGGCACGATATTCTGGAGGGCGAACAGAATCAGCGTAACGCCCAAAAACACCGGGATGAACTGAAGCACACGTTTAACGATGTACTTACCCATACCACTCCCCTATCTAGGGATTAACCTAAATGGGATGCCGATCGCCAGACCGGCATCCCAAAATTACCATCAGCCAGTTTACCCCAGGTTAGGGAGAACTGTATGTTTCCCATGAGGTCTACGTAAATACTTGACCCTCACGGAAGCTGCAAACTCTTAAGCGAGCTCAGCGGTACCCAGATCGGCGTGCTTCTGCGGATCGACATAGAGGTGCTTGATGCGATCGGAGCCGGCGATGGTGTGCGTGTAGAACATCACCGGGATGACCGGGCAGTCGGCAGCGACCATTGCATCGGCCTCCTGCATCTTAGCGACGCGCTCCTTGTCGTCAACCGTAGTGCGAGCCTCGTCGACCTTGGCGTCGAACTCGGGGTTGTTGTAACCAGAGCGGTTGTCGCCACCGAGGGAGTCGGAGTGGAACAGCGGATACAGGAAGTTGTCCATGATCGGGTAGTCGGCAATCCAGCCCAGACGACCGAACTGATAGTTGAAGTTCTGATACTGCTCGAGCAGGGCAGACCACTCGGGGGTATCGGAGACAGCGGTAACGCCAACCTTGGCGAGGTCGCCGATGATGGACTCCATGATCTCCTTGTGGCCACCGTCCTGGTTGTAGGAAAGGGTCACACTAATGCCACGGTCACCGTTGGCACCGGCAGGAGCAACCTTGTCGAGGTACTCGTTAGCCTTGTCGACGTCGTAGGCGCAGAACTCCCATGCGCCCTCCTTGTAGCCATCGATGCCCGGAGGAACAATGCCGTCGGCGGGGGTACGGGTACCCTTGAAGATGGTCTTGCAGATGGCCTCACGGTTAATGGCCAGGGAGATACCCCTACGCAGGTCAGCGTTGTTGAACGGCTCGGCCGTGTTGTTGCAGGTCAGGTAGTAGGTGGAAGGCTCGGCGCCGAGCAGCATGCGCTCGCCGTCACCCATGGTGTAGCCGTCCTTGGACACGCCGCGATCCTTCTTGGCGGCATCGATCTGAGCGACGGGAACGTCGCAGACATCGAGGTTACCGGCCTGGAACTCCTTGTAAGCGGTCTCCATGTCCTTGATGACCTGGAAGTGGATGCCATCGATCTTGGCCTTGTCGCCATAGTAATCGTCGAACTTCTTGACGTTGATCTCCTGGCCATCCTCCCACTTGCCGTCCATCATGAACGGGCCGTTACCGACCGGGGCAAGGTAGAAGCTCTTGACATCGGACTCGGCGCACTCGGGAACCGGGGCCAGAGCCGGGTGAGAGGCGACGAAGGGGAAGTCGGCGTAAGCGGAAGACAGCTTGACGACGAGGGTCTCATCGTCAGGGCACGTAACACCGCTGAGCTCGGTGGCGTTACCGGCAAGCAGATCGTCATAGCCCTCGACCATGGAAAGGTGATAGGAGACCTCGGAAGGGCCATACTCGGTAGCGATGGCCGACTTGGTGTTGACCAGACGCTCCCAACCGAGCTTGAAGGACTTAGAGGTAACGTCGTCACCGTTGTGGAACTTGGCCTTCTTGATCTTGAAGGTAAACTCGGTGGCGTCGTCGTTGGACTCAAAGGACTCGCAAGCCAGCGGAACGATCTCGCCCTTCTCGGCGTCGTAAGAGGTCAGAGCGTCAAAGAGCTGATACTCGACCTGAGTACCCTGGTCCTCCTGGACGTTGTAGGGGTCGATGCAGACCGGGTTGTTGATGTAGAAGTTCAGCGTCGAACCGGACTCAGAACCGGAAGCGTCGCCGCCCTTCTTGCCACATGCGGCAAGAAAAGCCATGGAGCTCGCAGCAAGGGTGCCGCCAACAAAGGCGCGACGACCCATAACGGGCTGGTGGAACATAGAATCAGCCATGCCATCCTCCTTATGAGATAGGACAAAGAAATGTTCAGTCGGACACATGTCGAGACAATCCGATCCGAACCATCAAAACGCTGCCCGCTGCTATGGCTGGTTATGCACAACAGGCCAACGTTTTGCAATACAGTAGCGCATTTTATGCACGATTTGGGGCTAATTCCGGTTAACGGTCAAGAATTTCTTTAGTTGGGCGCAGTATGTGGTGATATTTTTGACTCTGTTACGAATATGTAAACAAAAAAGGGTCCCGCACTTGCGGAACCCTTTACAAGTACTTATGCGGCTCGTGATTAGTAGCCCACGATGCCCTGCGGGAAGAAGAACATGCACAGCACGACGCACACGGCAAACACGACACCCATGATGACGGTCAGGCGGTCGAGGTTCTGCTCCATAACACCTGTGGCAGAGCTGGAGTTATACAGCGAGCTAGCGATCATATCCGAAACGCCGGTACCCTTACCGGAATGCATCAGGACGAGAATCGTCAGCGCCACGGCAGAAACAGCCCAAACGACAAACAGAAGAATCTGGAACGGACCCATAGATAAGCTCCTTAATAGAACAATTCAAACTCCAGTACTGTACCACAATCCCCCGCTCTCCCCTACCTGCCACTCGGGGACGGTGCGGAAATGGCAGAAATACCAAAAAGGGGGTTGCCCGAATATGGGCAACCCCCTGCAAGAAAACGCTTGGAGTTTTCTCTTAGGCCTCGGTGGCGAGCACGCGACCCGTCATCTCGGCGGAAGGCTCAATACCAGCCATGGTGAGCATGGTCGGAGCGATATCGGAAAGACGACCGTCCTCGATACCGGTGAGCTGCGCCTTCTCATCAACGATGATGAACGGCACACGGTTGGTGGTGTGAGCCGTGAACGGATGCTTGGAACCGTCAGAAGCAACGTCAAACATGTGATCGGCGTTGCCGTGGTCGGCGGTAATCAGCGCAAAGCCGCCCTTGGCGAGAATCGCCGGGACAACCTTGGACAGGGCATCGTCAACAGCCTCGACGGCCTTAACGGCGGCGTCGAAGACACCGGTGTGACCAACCATGTCGCAGTTTGCGAAGTTCACGATGTAGAAATCAGCGCGATCCTCGTTGATGGCAGCGACGAGCTTCTCGGTAACCTCGGGAGCGCTCATCTCAGGCTGCAGATCGTAGGTAGAGACCTTGGGGGAAGCGACGAGCACGCGCTCCTCGCCCTCCTTGGGCTCCTCGATGCCGCCGTTGAGGAAGAACGTCACGTGGGCGTACTTCTCGGTCTCGGCGGTGTGCAGCTGCTTCAGGCCATTGGCGGCGATAACGTCGGCCAGGACGTTCTCGGGGAACGTCTTGGGGAAGGCGACCTCGACATCAAACGTCGGATCGTACTCGGTCATCGTCACAAAGTGCGAAAGCTTGATCTGCTTGCGCTCAAAGCCGTCGAACTCCTTGTCCGTGAACACGCGGGTCATCTGACGGGCGCGGTCGGGACGGAAGTTGAAGAAGATGGCCGCGTCGCCCTCGTGGATGCCCTCGTTGTGGGCAGCGAAGGGCTCGACGAACTCGTCGCCGCGCGGGTCCTTCTCGTAGTAGGCCTTGATGCCGGCAACGGGGTCGACATCGGCATCGGACGCATTGACCATGACGTCGTAGGCACGCTGGATGCGCTCCCAACGGTTGTCGCGGTCCATGGCCCAATAGCGGCCAGAAACGGTGGCGACGCGAGCGTCGCAACCGGTCTCCTCGGAGATCTTCGCCAGGAAGGCGCAGAACTCGCTCATGTAGCCGGCACCGGACTGCGGGTCAACGTCGCGGCCATCCATGAAGGCGTGGACGCGAACGGTCTTGACACCGTGCTCGGCAGCCATCTTGACCAGAGCCTCGACGTGGTTCATGTGAGAATGGACACCGCCAGGGCTCATAAGGCCCATGAGGTGGAGAGTCTTGCCGTCAGCCTTGACGTCGTCCATAGCCTTGACGAAAACCTCGTTCTTGGCGATGGAGCCGTCCTTGATGGCATTGTTGATGCGCGAAAGCTCCTGGAACACGATGCGGCCGGCACCGATGTTGAGGTGACCCACCTCGGAGTTGCCCATCTGGCCGTCGGGAAGGCCCACGTCCTCGCCCGAAGCGCCGAGCGTGGTGTGGGGGTACTTCTCGTACAGGCTATCAAGGAAGGGCGTCTTGGCAGCGGCGACGGCGTTCTCACCATCGGCTGGAGCAAGGCCGCAGCCATCCATGATAATCAGGAGTGCAGGAAGATGACGCTGTGCCATATGTCCTACTCGCCTGCCTTGACGACCATAGAGGCGAAGTCGGCAGCCTTGAGCGAAGCGCCGCCCACGAGGGCGCCGTCAACGTCGGGCTTGGCGACGAGCTCAGCGATGTTGCCAGGCTTGGCAGAGCCACCATAGAGAACGCGGATGCCGTTAGCGAGCTCCTCGCCGAACATCTCCTTGAGGGTCTCACGGATAGCGCCGCAGACCTCCTGAGCGTCCTCGGCGGTAGCGGTCTTGCCGGTGCCAATGGCCCAGATGGGCTCGTAGGCGACGACGACCTGCTTGGGGCAGGTGATCTCAAGACCAGCAAGGCCAGCCTTGACCTGGTTCACGACGTGCTCGACATAGGTGCCAGCCTCGCGGACCTCGAGGGACTCGCCGCAGCAGAAGACGGGAACAAGACCGGCGGCAACGAGAGCCTTGGCCTTCTTGTTCTGGTCCTCGTCGGTCTCGTGGAAGTAGTCACGACGCTCGGAGTGGCCAATGATGCAGTAGGTGCAGCCAGCGGACTTGAGCATGTCGCAAGAGGACTCACCGGTGAAGGCACCCTTGGCCTCCCAGTACACGTTCTGTGCACCGAGGGCGATGGGGGCAGCCTGAATGCGGTCATGAACCGTGGTGATGTCGATGGTCGGAGGGCAGACGAGCACCTCGACGCCAGCCGGAACCTCGGGCAGAGCCTGAGCCAGCTCGTCGGCGAGTTTGGCGGCCTCGGCGACGTCGTTGTTCATCTTCCAGTTACCAGCGATGAGAAGGGTGCGATTAGGCATCGAGAAGCGCCTCCACTCCGGGCAGGGCCTTACCCTCGACGAGCTCCATGGAAGCGCCACCACCGGTGGAGATCCAGCTCATCTTGTCGGCCAGGTTGAACTTGTTGACAGCCGCGACAGAGTCGCCACCGCCGATGATCGAGGTGCAGTCGGCCTCGGCGACAGCCTCGGCGATAGCCTGGGTGCCGTGAGCGAAGTTGTCGAACTCGAAGACGCCCATGGGGCCGTTCCAGAACACGGTCTTGGCGCCCTTGACGGCCTCGGCGTAAAGCTCCTCGGTCTTGGGGCCGATGTCCATACCCTCGCGGTCGTCGGGGATAGCGTCGGAAGCGACAACCTCGGGGACAGCGTCCTCGCCAAAGTGATCGGCAACGCGGTTGTCGATGGGGAGCAGGATCTTGACGCCCTTCTCCTCGGCCTTCTTGAGCATCTCACCGGCGCGCTCGACCCAGTCCTCTTCCTTGAGGGACTGACCGACGGACAGGCCCTGAGCCAGGAAGAAAGTGTAGGCCATGCCGCCACCGATGATCAGGGTATCAGCGGAGTCGATGAGGTGATCGAGAACGCCGATCTTGGAGGAAACCTTGGAACCGCCGACGATGGCGACGAAGGGGCGCTCGGGCTCGGCGAAGATGCCGGTCAGCGTGTCGACCTCCTTCTCGAGCAGGAAGCCGGCGACGGCAGGCAGGTAAGCGGCGGGGCCCACGACGGAACCCTGGGCGCGGTGAGCGGTGCCGAAGGCATCGAGAACGAAGACGTCACCATAGGAAGCGAGCTTCTTGGCGATCTCGGGATCGTTCTTCTTCTCACGCTTGTCAAAACGGACGTTCTCGAGAACGAGGACCTTGCCCGGCTCGACGGCGGCGACAGCCTCGGCGGCCTTCTCGCCATACGTGTCGGCAACAAAAGCAACGTCAAGGCCAGAGAGCTCAGCGAGCTTCTTGGCGACGGGCTCGAGGGACAGCTCGGGCTGGAAGCCGGTGCCCTCGGGACGGCCGAGGTGGCTCATGAGGATGACGCGAGCGTTGTGCTCAACGAGGTAGTTGATGGTGGGCAGGGCAGCCTTGATACGGGTGGTGTCGCCAACGACGCCATCCTTGATAGGCACGTTAAAGTCAACGCGGACGAGAACGCGCTTTCCGTCGACATCGATGTCGCGGACGGTCTTCTTGGTAAAGGCCATGTTTGCTTCTACCTTTCGTACGTGTCTGCCTCCCATTACGGCAGACGATTTCTTATAAAAAGGGCGCGACCCTAGGGTGTAAGCCCTATAAGGCCGCGCCCTTCTTTAGACGCTCAACGAGCTATTCGCTAAAAGCTAAATTAAGCAACGAACTTCTCGAAGTACTTGATGGTGCGGACCATCTGAGAGGTGTAGGAGTTCTCGTTGTCGTACCAAGAGGTGACCTGAACGAGGGTCTGGCCGTTGCCGAGGTCAGAGCACATGGTCTGAGTGGCGTCGAAGATGGAGCCGTGGGTCTCGCCGACGATGTCGCGGGAGACGATCTGGTCCTCGTTGTAGGCGAAGGTCTCGGGGATGGTCTCGGCGTAGGCCTTCATGGCAGCGTTGACCTCGTCGACGGTGACCTTCTTGTCAACGACGGCGTAGAGGTTGGTCAGCGAGCCGGTCGGCGTCGGGACGCGCTGGGCGGCACCGATGAGCTTGCCGTTGAGCTCGGGGAGAACCAGGCCGATGGCCTTGGCAGCGCCCGTGGTGTTCGGGACGATGTTCTCGGAGCAGGCGCGGGAGCGACGGAAGTTGCCCTTGCGCTGCGGGCCGTCGAGCGGCATCTGGTCGCCGGTGAAGGCGTGGATGGTGGTCATGATGCCGGACACGATGGGAGCGAAGTCGTTCAGACCCTTGGCCATCGGGGCGAGGCAGTTGGTGGTGCAGGAAGCAGCGGAGATGATGTTGTCCTCAGCGGTCAGCGTCTCATGGTTGACGTTGTACACGATGGTGGGCAGATCGCTGCCGGCCGGAGCGGAGATGACGACCTTCTTGGCGCCAGCGTTGATGTGGGCCTGAGCCTTAGCCTTGCTGGTGTAGAAGCCGGTGCACTCGAGAACGACGTCGACGTCAAGGTCGCCCCAAGGCAGGTTGTTAGCGTCGGCCTCCTTGTAGATCTTGATCTCCTTGCCGTCAACGGTGATGGAATCCTCGCCAGCAACGACCTCGTGATCGCGAGCGTAGTTGCCCTGCGTGGAGTCGTACTTCAGCAGGTAAGCGAGCATATCGGGAGAGGTGAGGTCGTTGATAGCGACGATCTCGGAGCCCTCATGACCGAACATCTGACGGAAAGCCAGACGACCGATGCGACCGAAGCCGTTAATAGCAACCTTTACTGCCATTGTGTCTCCTTTCGTAAGGCCCCCGCGAGCTACAGCGCCCGCCGTTGAGGCCCACAAACTAACCACTCGCCTAATATACCTTTTTTTTGACTTGAATTTCACGAGAATGCTCGAAATTGAAAATCAAATTTACGTTAAAACGTTTTAAATACTAAAATAGCAGCTAAATCCATATATAAGTCGTTACTTCAAACTACCTGTTTGCTTCAATGAGCTTTTCAAGCCGTAAAACACGATGGTAGAGGGCTGACTTCGACAAGGGAGGGTCAGCCATCTCCCCCAAATCATGCAGCGACAGATCGGGATAGCGCTCGCGCAGGTCGCAAAAGACCGCCAAGGCATCCGGAAGCGCATCACGAAGGCCACGCTGCTCGAGCTCATCGATAAGCGCAAGCTGATGTTGGGCGGCACCGGCGCTTCTGGTCTGGTTGGCGAGCTCGGCGTTCACGCGACGGTTCACATCGTTCTTAACCAACTTGACCGCGCGCGCCTCCTCAATCTCGGCAACGCTGCGCTTGGCGCCAATCAGCTTTAATAGATGCTCGATTTCCTCGGCGCTCTTAATGTACACGGCATATGACCCCCGCCGTGCATTAACACGAGCATGGACCCCAATCTGCTCCAACAGATCGCAAAGCCCCTTGGCATATTGCTCGCCCTGCACAGCAATCTCCAAATGAAAATCGCCGCGTGGATCGGCCACGAAGCCGCCCGCGATGAGCGCGCCGCGGATATAGGCAAGTCTACAGCAAGGACGGGCAACGATATGTCGGGGTACGCCGGCGACAAGTCCTCCCCTACGTTCGAGGATACCCAGCAGAACCAAGGCCTTATCCAGGTCTGGCTGATCAGGCAAGGTGATGAGGTAGTTTCGAACCTTATGCAATACAGATTTACGGACGGTGAACTCCGTTTTGAGCTTAAGGATACGATGCGTCAGCGTGATCATCGTGCGCGCGACGGCTCCCGTCTCAGTCGCAACCGTCAAACGATACCGCCCAGAGCCGGTAAGCGAGAGCGTACCGCTCACGCGCGTGAGGGCGGCAAGCGTCGACAAGTCGCAGTATTCACATTCGGGTTCGCAGCGCGCAAGCTCGTCGCGCACCTCAGCGGTAAACGACATGCAGGCCTATGCCTTCGTGTTGGCGCGCGACAGGTCGCGGTGGGAGATGCTCACATGATACTGAGCGCCTTCCAGGTAACGGGCCGTGGCCTCGGCAATGGCAACGCTGCGGTGCTGGCCGCCCGTGCAGCCGATGGCGATAGAAAGCTGCGGCTTACCCTCCGCGATATAACCGGGCATGACCGTATCGAGCAGCTGTGTCCAAGCCTTCCAAAACTCCTGCGTCTTGGGATGGTCCAGAACAAAATCGGAGACCTTTTTATCGAGACCGGTCATCGTGCGCATCTCGGGATCGTAGAACGGATTGGGCAGGAAGCGGACGTCGATCATAATATCCGCTTCGACGGGCATGCCGTGCTTAAAGCCAAACGAGAACACGTGGACATCCATAAGCTGCTGGTCGGACAGCTCGGAAAATGCCATACGCAGCTTGTTGCGCAGCGCAGAGGTGCGCAGACGGCTCGTGTCGATAATCATATCGGCTCGGTCGCGCACGCCCTGCAGCTGAAGGCGCTCGCGCTGAATGGCATCGGCCGTAGTCTCCCCCGGCTTGGCAATGGGATGACGGCGGCGATTTTCGCTGTAGCGACGAATCAGCACCTCGTCAGAAGCCTCTAGGAACACGATGTCGCAGCTCATCTCGCGCTCTTCGAGAGCGGCGACCGCATCGAGCAACTCGTCAAACAGTCCCTGGCTACGCAAATCGCAGGTAACGGCGAGATGCCTGCCCACGCCCGTATTGATGCCGACGAGCTCGGCAAGCTGGGCGATCAGACGCGGAGGCAGGTTATCGATGCAAAAATAGCCCATGTCCTCGAACACGTGCATGGCCTGTGTGCGGCCTGATCCGGACATTCCGGTGATGATGACGATATCGGGGATGCGCTCCGAGCGCTCCGCCGCATCCATGGCATCTCCCTTTTGCATGTGTTGCCTCCCGAAAACAAGCGCGGGACCCAGCAACCCGGATCCCGCGCGGTCAATTGCCTATATTGAGTATACCGCCCCGAGCGGATACGAGGCCTGTCTTACGCCTCAAGCGCAGCCTTGAACCAACTCGTAATACTCGTGGGGTGCGTGATGGCGGTGCCGACGACAACGGCCCAGGCGCCAGCATCGATCGCGGCGCGAGCCTCCTCGGGCGTATGCACGCGACCCTCGCAAATGATGGGAAGGCCGGGGAATTCCTCGGTCGCCTGACGCAGGAGCGGCAGATCGGGGCCATCGGCCATGGTGCAGTCGATGGCGGCAACACCATGAGACAGCGTGGTGGACACCAGGTCGAAGCCCATGTCGACAGCACGACGAATATCCTCGATGGTGGCACAGTCGGCCATCAGGAGCACGCCCTCCTCGTGCAGCGGACGGAAAGTATCTTCGACGGTCTTGCCATCGGGACGCGGACGATCGGTGGCGTCGATCGCCACGATATCGGCACCCGCAGCAACGCAGGCGCGAGCGTGGCGCAGCGTCGGCGTGATGTAAACGCCCTCGTGCCCATCCTTCCACAGGCCGATGACGGGAACCTCACAGCGACCCTTAATGGCGGCAATGTCGGCAAGGCCCTGGCAGCGAATGGCGGCGGCGCCGCCAAGCTCGCAAGCGCGAGACATTTGAGCCATGGTCTCGGGCGTACGAAGCGGCTCGCCCATATACGCCTGAACGCTCACGACGAGCTTGCCCTTCAGGGACTGGATCAAAGGATCAACGGTCATGTTCGACTCAACCTTTCTCAAAACAGCCTTCTGAGACGCCGCACCTTGACGTTCAAACCGTCGCTCGCGTACCGAAGTACGCTTCGCTCCTCTTTCACGTCAATCTGCGGCACCTCAGAAGGCACACTTGGTAGTTATGTTTACTTCAACGAAGCAAGAAGGTGTTCGGCGGCACCGATGAGCGGAGCATCGCCCTCCAGAGAACCGATGAGGATCGGCGTGTCCTGAAGCGGATCGAGCGCCTGGCTGGCATAGCCCTCGTGCACCGAATCCTTCCACGTCTGCGAACGCCAATCGGGACCTTGGTGAATCACGCCACCCGAAAGCACGATGACCTCAGGGTCCAGGATGTTAGCGAGCGAGCCCAAGCTGGCACCCAGCGCAAAGCCGGCGTCATGGATGACCTCGGTCGCCTTTGCGTCGCCCGCACGGCACAGGTCGTTCACATCGCGACCGACCGAAGGACGGCTGGGGTCGACGCGACCAAAGCGCTCATCGTACATACGACCAATGGAAGTGCCCGAAGCAACCGACTCCAGATGGCCGGAACGCCCGCAGGCGCAGGGAATACCGGCGGCAGCCGAGCACTCGATGTGGCCCATATGGCCGGCAGCACCATGGAAACCCTGCATCACGCGGCCGTTCTCGACATATGCGCCACCGATGCCCGTACCGATGCCAAGACACAAGACGGAGAACTTGCCCTTGCCGACGCCCCAGTGGGCCTCGCCCAGAGCATGAGCCTGCACGTCGCCTACAACGGCAACGGGAAGACCGAGGTCCTCGCGCAGGCGCGGCCCCAACTGAACACCGGACCAGCCGGGCATGATCTCGTTGGCATACGCGATGGCGCCCGTCTTGGGATCGACGACGCCGGCGGCACCGATACCGACGCCAAGGACCTCGACATCGGGATTCGCCTCGAGAGCAGCCTTGATGGACGCCTCGATACGTTGGAAGACGGCCTCGCCGCCCTCTTGGGCCTCGGTGGGAACCTCGGCCTCAAAAACGGGATGGGGCACACTACCGTCAGCCGGGTACTCCATGATGGCAGTCGCGATCTTAGTTCCGCCGATATCGACAGAGCAGACGTACTTGTTCTCCATGTCGCTCTCCTTAGGAGATAAAAAACAACTACAGGAAATGCGCCGTCAGGCTAGCCGTCACAGCGCGGAAAAGGTTTTCCAGGTGCCCGAGATCGCCAAGAAACCGTGTGACCATTGATCTAATGGGTCATGGCCGCACGGTTGAACGGCGAGGTCGGGTGCCCGGGGAAGCTTTACAGGAGACCGTTGTCCTGGAGGACCTTCTTAATCGCCTCGACGTTCTCGCCGGTCATGGCCTTCACCGGGCGCGGCATGGTCGGGCTGTCGAAGATACCCATGAGGTTCATAGCGGTCTTGAAGGCGCCGACGCCACCGGCATAACCCTGGACGCCCGAGGTGACATCCCAGATGTGCGAAATCTCATTGAGGCGATCCTGCTCGGCCTTGACGGTAGCCCAGTCACCAGCCTGAGCGGCCTTCCACTGACGCACGTAGCCCTCGGGCTCAACGTTGGCGAGACCCGGAACGGAACCGTCGGCGCCACCGAGGTAGGCGCCGTCGACAACAACCTCGTGACCGGTGAGGATGCTCATCGGATGGCCGTTCTTCTCGTTCTCCTGAACGAGGTAGCGGAACGAGATGTCATCACCCGAGGAATCCTTGACGCCGGCCAGAACGCCCTCGGCACCGAGCTTGGCAAGGAGCTTCCACGGGAGCTTGGTGTGGACACACACGGGGATGTCATAGGCGAAGATGGGCAGGTCGAGTTCCTCATGCAGGATGCGGAAGTGCTCCTCGACCTCGGTCATGCCCTGCAGGGCATAGAACGGGCAGGTGGCGACGAGGGCATCGGCGCCCAGCTCCTGAGCGACCTTGCCGTGCTCAATCATGCGCTCGGTCTCGGTATCGATGATGCCGACCAGAACAGGCACGCGGTGGTCGACGATGCGGACGGCCTCGGCGATGATCTGGCGACGACGCTCGTCGGTGGAGAAAACGACCTCACCCGAAGAGCCCAAGAAGAACAGGCCATCGACGCCGGCATCGATCATGCGGTTGATGCTGCGCTCAAAGGAGGCAACATCGAGCTGATGATCTTCGGTATCGGGAACAACGACGGGAGGGATAACGCCGGTGAATTTCTGAGTTGCCACAAGAATCTC